>CAJORC010000097.1 GCA_905236615.1 uncultured Lachnospiraceae bacterium | reverse complement strand
CAGCAGAAACATATGCAGAGACCGCAGAGGTAAGTGATGGCGCAGAAGTAACTCTTGATAGTTTACTTGAAGGAAGCGGAGCAGCAGTTCTGCTCACAGACAATTCAGAAAATGATAATAAAGATGTAGCACTTTATGCAGGTGCACATTTTGATGAAGTATCCAGTGAGATACGTGCGGCTGAGGAAGCCCGCAAGAATGCTGAGGCGGAAGTTAAGGCTGCCGAGGAAGCGAGAGCAGCTGAAAGAGCAGCTGCTGAAGCTGAAGCAGCTGCAAAAGAAGAGGCAGAGGCGGCAGAGGAATCTGCGCAGGCTGAAGAAGAGACAACAGAAGCAACAGAAGAGGCCACAGAAGAAGTTGCTGAAGAAACAGCGGAAGAAGCAACAGAAGAAGCAGTCGTTGAAGCAGCTCCTGTAGTGGAGGCTGTTCAGGCTGAGGCTGCTGCTGTCGAGACAGCAGCGACTGCTGCAGTGTCATCAGCAGTTGCTGATTCTGATTTTCTTGCACTTTGCAAAATAGTTCAGGCTGAGGCAGGAAGTGAGCCTGTACAGGGAAAGATCGCTGTTGCAAATGTAGTTCTCAACAGAATCAAAAACCCTTCATTCCCTTCAACAGTTGAGGATGTTATCAGACAGCCCGGCCAGTTTGGACCGGTAAGAAACGGTTCATATGCGCTTGCAGTACCGAGCACGGAAACTATTGATGCAGTAAAAGCTGCACTCGGCGGTGTTGACTGTTCAGGCGGAGCTCTTTATTTCAAGAGATCTTCAAGCTCAAGCTGGGGTTCAAGGTGTCTTGTTAATCGTATAGGAAATCACGGATTTTATGCATGATAAAAGCTATGATTCAGTTCACTTTAATCAGTGTTCTGAATCATAGCTTTTTTTAACTTATAGGAAATTCCCGCACTTGCGCGGAGAATCCGGCAAAGCCGGATTCTTTGTTCTATTTACTTGCGGAAATCATAATTACTGTGATATGATGAAGAAGCTTGTAAAAACGATATAGATTGCAGATGTTTTTTCAGAGGAGGCAGCAATGGATTTGATTTATAACAGCAGCAGAGATGGAAGTGTAAAAGTTACGGCAAGTAAGGCAATACTTAAAGGTCTTTGTGACGATGGGGGACTTTTTGTTCCGGAAAGATTACCGAAATTGTCGAAGAGTCTTAAAGAGCTTGCGGAACTTGATTACAGGGAACTTGCTTATGAAGTTATGAAGGAATTCATTACTGATTTTACGGAGGAAGAGTTAAAGAACTGTATAGCAAATGCTTATGATGAAAAATTCGACACTCCGGAGATAGCACCGTTAACCTATGCAGGAGGTGCATACTATCTTGAGCTTTTCCATGGTAAAACCATTGCATTTAAGGATATGGCTCTTTCGATTCTGCCGCACCTTATGATAACAGCTGCCAGAAAGAATGATATAAAAGATGAAATAGTTATTCTCACGGCAACATCAGGCGACACAGGTAAGGCTGCACTTGCAGGTTTTGCTGATGTTGAGGGAACCAGAATAATCGTATTTTATCCGAAAGACGGAGTCAGCCCGGTTCAGAAACTTCAGATGGTTACTGAAAAGGGAAGGAATACTTTCGTTGTCGGAGTTGACGGAAACTTTGATGACTGCCAGAGCGCAGTAAAGAAGATATTCACTGATGATGAATTTAATAAGAAAATAGGTGAAAAGGGATTCCGTTTTTCAAGTGCAAACTCGATCAACATCGGAAGACTTGTTCCGCAGATAGTTTATTATGTTTATGCATACACAAGGCTTCTCGGAAACGAAGAAATTGCTGAAGGCGATAAGATCAATGTTGTTGTGCCTACAGGTAATTTTGGAAATATCCTTGCTGCATATTATGCCAAAAATATGGGTCTTCCTATTAATAAGCTTATCTGTGCTTCAAATGAAAATAAAGTCCTTTTTGACTTCTTCAAGAACGGAGTTTACGATAAGAGAAGAGATTTCATCCTTACATCTTCACCGTCGATGGATATCCTTATCTCAAGCAACCTTGAGAGACTTATCTACCATATAAGCGGAAATGATCCGGCAGCTACTAAGTCATTTATGGAGAAGCTGAGCGAGACCGGAAATTATGAGATCACTGATGATATGAGGAATAACCTCTCTGATTTCGCAGGATTTTATGCAGATGAAAAAGATACTGCCGATAAGATCCGCAGTCTTTATGAAGATACAGGATATATCATTGATACGCATACAGCTGTGGCAGGAAGTGCTTACGATAAATATCTTAAGGAAAGCGGCGATACCACCGCAACAGTGATCGCTTCTACAGCAAGTCCGTTTAAGTTTGCTAAAAGCGTTATGACAGCTATTGATGATAAGTATAAGGACAAGGATGATTTTGAACTTATAGATGAACTTTCATCTAAGGGAAATATAGAAATACCTGATGCAATAAACGATATCAGAAATGCAGACATAAAGCATAAGACAATCTGTTCAGTTGATGAAATGCCTGCAATAGTTGAGTCATTCCTGAAATAAGGAATTTTCGAACGAGAATAAAAAGACGAGTAGGAGAACAATGCTCCTACTCGTTTTCTGTTTCTGCAATCACAAAATTTATGACACCAAAATCTGAGTCATAACTTCTAATATAGACAGTCCGCCAGTCAATACTGCTTGCGGGCTCACCTCTGAATACCGGAGGAGATAGAGAGCACTCCGTATTGGAATTATTGGAAAGATTAACAATGAAGCGCCCGTTATGCAGATTTAGGAAATCCGAAAGAATCTCGTCATATATCCCTTCACATTCGGACAGATCAATGCCGGAATACTTTGCGGAAATCTTACTTGCAGCTTCGTCGGAACAGCTTACAGCAGTAATCGCAGTATATTCGCCTATGATGTCCTGAAAGACAAAACAGTCTTCAGGAAAGGAATCGCTGACAGATTCGGATTTATAGGAAAATGACTTGTCAATAAAAATATGGAGGCTTTGCAGAAGTTCTTCAAAGTACTGCTCCTTTTTTGACATCAGTCATCACCCCCGATTACATGGGAGAGTGCCTCCTTTATCTGTTCAGGGGTTGCGGGTTTTTGCAGGAAATCTTTTGCACCTGCTTTAATGGCTTCGCGTAAATGTATCTGTGTTCCAACCGATGATACCATGATCACATAGGCATTACTGTCAAGTGTACATATTTCTCTTGCAGCTGTAATACCGTCTTTTACAGGCATTACGATATCAAGAAAAACTACATCCACAGGATTGTCTTTGTAACTGTCGATAGCAGCCTGACCATCTTTTACCTCTGTGATATTTCTGCATCCGATTTTTGAAAGTCCGTCTCTCAGATTTTTCCTTGCAAGGAGAGAGTCATCACAGATAAGTATCTTTAAGTCCTCTAAGTCCATTTAAGAAAACCTCCTTAATATTAACTTGCCTATACTCTATAAACTATCCCCCAATGATAATCCTAAGGCTATTATAACTGATATATGAAATTATACATAATATCATTTTATAATAAAAATCAAATGTTTGATAGCATTATCTTATTAAATATGGTATTATTTTAAAAACATCTAAAAATGGAGATAGTATGAATTCTAATAGTATGAACATTGTTTTTGATCTCATAGAATTGACAGCCGGACTTTACTTGATATTTAATGGGGTCAGGATGAAGATGACAGGCCGGATCGAGGGAAACGGTCTTATAGGAAGAAACATTAATCTGCTTACAGCAAGAGATAAGGCAGGCTTTATAAAGGCAATGTTTCCTGCATATATAGTCTGTGGGGCATTATTTGCGATATTGGGCGGAACAGTAGCGGTATTTGATTATCAGGGCGCGGAACTGCCACAGTATATTTATACAGCTGTTACGGGTGCTCTTTTATTGATATGTGCTGTTTTGGCAATACTTACAAAAAGAGCACAGGAAAAATATCTGATCTAAGGATCTGTCACGAGGCGGTTTTAATGGGGGGAAACTTGAAAACACTTAGTGTCGGAAAAAAAGAGATCATGCGAACTTGCGTCGCTTTCTTTTTGTTTCTGTTTTTATTTATATCGGATCTGCAGGACTCAGAAATTTATGCTTCAGATACGGAAACAGCAAGAGAAGAGAATCATATTCTCTTTATCTGTTCATATTCCGATAAATATCTGAGTATTGAGTCACAGATCAGGGAGCTCAGAAAACAGATGGAGTCCATTCCTGCTGAGCTTGATGTGATGTATATGGAGGCAGACAGATTTGAGAAAAAAGAAAACGAAGTGAGTTTTTTTAGGCGCCTGAAATTCAAACTTGACAATTCTTACGATTATGATGCTGTTGTGCTTTGCGGGGATGAAGCATTAGAATTTACACAACAGTATTCAGGACAAATCTTCAATAATACTCCGATTTTTTTCTATAATGTAAAGAAAGCTGAAAAGGCTGAAAGAGCCAGATTAAATCCTTATTATCTGGGACTTCACGATGAATATACTTCTTACGGCAATATTTCAATGGCTCTCGGGCTTAATGGAAATCTTAAAAGGATAGTGGCGATAACCGATGACACAATGTATGGTTATGCAGTAAGAGATGATCTGGAGAAGATTCAGAATGAATTTCCTTCGCTGAGGTTTAACATTATCAATGCATCCAATTACAGCGAAGGAGAGATCATTGCAAGCGTTGCAAAGCTTTCAGCTGAAGATTCTGCCGTATTTTATTATGGAATGCATAGGGAAGGCGAAACTTACGGAGATGATATAAAGCAGCTTGAGAATATATGTAAAAACAGTGCAGCACCGGTATATACGACTGATGAAAGCTGCGTTGGACATGGCCCTGTAGGCGGTTATGTTGTTTCTTCGAAAAGAATAGCCAGAACAATTTCGATGGCAATAAAAGAGTATCTGCGAAACAGATCGGTGTCTGATATCATAATGGATGAAAATTCCGGCAGATATTATTATTTTGACCGTGAGGTGCTGGAAAAATTTGGATATGATGTTTCGGCACTTCCGGCAGAAACACTTTATGCAAACGAGACAGGTATGGATACCGGCAGTGTTGTTCCGGTAATTACTGTTGTCGGAATTCTCTTTTTAGTACTTCTTATCAGTGTTATGAGACTTGTCTTCATGCTTGTGAAGAATGAGCGGATTCGAAGAGAACTCAGCTATTCGAGAGACTCGATCTTATCTTCGGAACAGAAGATGAAATCTCAGTATGAAAGGCTTGAATATGTTGTTTCCCATGACAATACCACAGGTCTTATAAACCGTCAGGAATTTGTGGACAGGATCGCAGCTGAGCTCATACTCCATGAAAGCTGTGCTTTTCTTATAATCGATATTGATGACTTTAAGAAAGTAAATGACAGCATGGGTCATCATTATGGCGATGAGGTTATTAAGCTTATTGCAGACAGGATTGACAGAACGAGCGCTATGGACGCTACGGTGGCCCGTTTCGGCGGTGATGAGTTCATTGTGGCAATAATGGATGTGAACGAAGAAGAAACCAGAAGATATATAGAAAAGCTGAGAAATGCGCTTTCACAGAAGTTCACAGTCAACGGCAAAAATTCCTATCTCAATTTCAGCACAGGAATTGCCCTTTATCCGAGGGACGGTAATCTTATAAGTGACCTTATTGTAAATGCAGACCTTGCTTTGAACAGAGTAAAAGCAGCAGGTAAGGATTCATATGCTTTTTTCAGCGAGGATATGAAGAGGGAAGCCGGCAGGAAGGAAGAGATTGAAACCATCCTCAGGCGCGCTATTAATGAAAATGGATTTGAAGTATATTACCAGCCGAAGGTTGATCTGAAGACAGCGAAGATTTCCGGATTTGAAGCACTTATAAGACTGAAAGACAAAAGTATCGGTCCATCGGTATTTATACCGGTAGCAGAGGAGACAGGTCTTATAATAACGATTGACAGATGGGTGACATCCGAGGTTATCAAGAGACTTTCACAGTGGAAGATAATGGGACTTTCGAATGTACCTGTTTCTGTTAATTACTCGGCAAGGCAGATGAAGGACAGGGAGTATCCGGCATATGTAAAGGGATTACTTGAAGCGGAAAACGTGGAACCTGAACTTCTTGATATAGAGATCACTGAGGGAATATTTATAGATGATAACTCAACTTCAAAAGAACTTGTGGCAGAGTTAAGACAGATAGGTGTGACACTTTCCATGGATGATTTTGGAACAGGTTATTCGTCCCTTAATTATCTGAATTATATAGATGCTGACTATGTAAAGCTTGATAAGTCGATGATGGATCGATATCTTGAGAAAAATGACGAAGTAATTACATGCACGATAGCGCTTATACATTCTCTTGGACTCAAGGTTGTTGCAGAGGGCATAGATGACCGCAATAACTGTGTCAGGATCAGAGAATCCGGTTGTGACTACGTTCAGGGAAATCTTTTTGGAGAGGCAATGCCTGCTGAAAAGGCAACGCAGCTTCATGACAGCTATGTTGATCTGGGAATATGATCAAAACTGCGGATAAGGTCTTTTAACAGAACTTATCCGCAGTTTTTTGCAATTTGTATAAAATCAGTCAACGTGGTACAATTAAAGTTATGTTATAGAATTAAGTTCGAAAGGTTGATAATAGTAAATGTTTATAGTTATAGCCGGATGCGGTAAGGTAGGAGTAGCACTTGTACGCCAGCTTGCTGCTGAGGAGCATGATCTGACCATTATTGACAGAAATCCGGATGTCCTTGAACGCTGCGTTGAGGACTATGATGTCATGGCGATACACGGAAACTGCGCATCAATGACAGTTCTTAAGGAAGCGGAAATAGCTTCAGCGGATTTATTGCTTGCAATGACAAATGCGGATGAGGTAAACCTTCTCTGCTGTATGACGGCACACACATTAAATCCAAAGCTGCATACAGTAGCCAGGATACGGGATCCTGAGTATGCGCAGCAGGCGATTTCGATGAGAAATGCTTTTGCTCTTTCGATGGTTGTGAATCCGGATAAGAGTGCGGCAAGAGAAATAAGCCGTCTTGTTAAATATCCCGGATTCCTGAAGAGAGATACATTCGTAAAAGGTCTTATTGAGATCGTGGAATTACGAATAGATGCTGAAAGTGCCCTTAAAGACATTTCTCTCTATAAGCTTACCGATAAAGTAAAGTGTCAGGTTCTGGTCTGCACGGTAGTGAGGAAGGGAAAAGCTGTTATTCCTTCGGGTGACTTTATTTTAAGAGAAGGAGACAGTATTTTTGTTACAGCATCGGCAAAAAATCTGTCGATACTGCTGAAAAACTTAGGTATAATCACAAGAAAGGCAAGGAGAGTTCTTCTGGCCGGCGGCGGAAGGATATCTTACTATCTGGCCAGAATCCTTCTGAGTCAGGGGGCAAGCGTACAGATCATAGAAAATGATGACAGGCGGTGCCGTGAGCTTTCGGAGCTTCTTCCTGAAGCAAGTATTATACACGGAGATGCAAGCAACCAGAATGTCCTGAACAGGGAGGGAATAGATGAATGTGATGCTTTTATCACCCTTACGGGACTTGATGAACTTAATATGGTATGTTCGCTTTATGCTTCAAAGAAGAATGTGCCGCAGATAATCACAAAAATCGGCAGAGGGGAAAACAACAGCCTTCTGGATACAATGTGTCTTGGAAGTACTGTATGTCCTAAGGAACTGGTGGCTTCATCGGTCGTTCGTTATGTACGTGCTTT
>CAJORC010000096.1 GCA_905236615.1 uncultured Lachnospiraceae bacterium | reverse complement strand
CTAGGATTTGCCCCATTGCCGTAGGCAATCTTTAAATGGGCAAATCCCGTAACTGTGAGCACCTGCAAGGTGTGAACAGTTACGTATGATCCTTTATCATCCGCTCTAAGGTCTCAAAAAGTACATCCGGCTGAACCGGCTTTGACAGATGGGCATTTAATCCTGCCTGAAGGCTTCGCTGTACATCTTCATCAAAGGCATTCGCAGTAAGGGCTATTATCGGTATGTCTTTTGCATCCTCCCTGTCCATTGCACGGATAGCTGCAGTTGCCTCAAGTCCGTTCATCTCAGGCATCTGCATATCCATTAGAACTGCATCATAATAGCCGGGTTCATGTGAAGCAAACATCTCTACCGCTATCTTTCCGTTCTCTGCATGTTCCGTCTGGATATCCCTCATTTCAAGAACCTCGATCATAATCTCCGCATTGATCTCCATGTCCTCCGCAAGAAGGATCCGTCTTCCTTCAAGCTCCGCCCGGCTTTCAGTCATAGCCTCTGCGGACTTTTTCTTTTTAAGTGCCTTCTTGAACTCTTCTATAAGATTGCCTGTGAAGAGCGGCTTGGAAACAAAGCTGTCAACTCCGGCTTTTCTCGCCTCATCATAAATTGCATCCCAGTTATACGAAGTCAGTATGATTATCGTAGACTCATCATTGGTTGCCTCTCTTATCTTCCTCGTTGTCTCAACACCGTCCATTTCCGGCATCTGCCAGTCCACGATGACGAGATTATAAGGCGTCTGTCTTGCGTGATTAAGTGTGACCATATCGACGGCTTCTTTTCCCGACAGGCATGTATCTATCTTAAATCCTGTCTGTTCCAGAAGCATCTTTGCATGTTCGCATGCAACTTCATCGTCATCAACCACGAGAACATTTATATCCTGCGGCCTGATCTCGGATTCGGCTTCATCGCCTAATATCTTCTTATCCGAGTCCATAAGGGTAACCGTCACCCTGAATTTCGTTCCGACTCCCTTTTCACTTTCGACATCGATCTTTCCGTTCATCATTTCCACGATATTCTTCGTTATAGCCATGCCAAGGCCGGAGCTGCCGTATTTCTTTCCCGCCATGGCATTTTCCTGACTGAACGTATCAAAAAGCTTCGGCAGAAATTCCTTACTCATGCCGATACCGTTATCCTCGATAGTGAAAAGGAGCGTGGACTTCTTATCAAATGCCGCTGCCTTTTCAATCGTGAAATTGATCTCTCCGCCTTCCGGCGTAAACTTGACAGCATTGCCCAGAATATTTATCAGTACCTGCCTGAGCTTCGTACTGTCCCCTATATAATAATCATCAAGCTGTCCGTTTATACGGCAGTTGTAACTGAGCTTCTTCTCCTGACACTGTCCGCTCATTATCGTATTTATCTGCTCTAAAAGCGTCGGGAGGGCAAACTCCTCATTCTTGATGACCATCCTGCCGGACTCTATCCTCGACATATCGAGAATATCATTTATAAGGCTTAAAAGATGCTGTGCCGAACCGCCGATCTTTTCCAGATATCCACGTGTGGAATCAGATATCTCGGGATCGTTAAGGGCAAGACTGTCGAGACCGATAATGGCATTCATAGGCGTTCTGATCTCATGGCTCATGCTCGAAAGGAAAACAGTCTTTGCCTTGCTCGCCTCTTCCGCAACCTTCAGGGCATCAGAAAGAGCCTGACTCTGCTGCATTGACTCACGCATTTCGGCATCAATATCGCTGAAGCCGGCACAGACCGAATGGATCATATTGTCGTCCCTCTCCTCCGGCTGCCTTACTCCCGCCATACGGAGCATCTCATAACGCTCGCCGTCATCACGGCTGACCATATATCTTATTGAAATGACCTGTTCTGATACAATTCCTTTCCTGACAGACTCAGGTTCGATAAATGCAAGAAATGCCTCCCGGTAATCTTCTCTTACGAATTTTTCCGCATATTCGCTAAATGCTTCTTTATACTTAAACTTTGATCCTTCCGTGATAGTTCCGCCAAGTACGGGATCTTTCCTGTAGCAGACTGCTTTATCATCATCCAGATTTACATAGTAAACGCCCCTGTAATCCGATGAAAGCGCGGTTATCATCTTACTCTGCTGGGTTCGCTGTTTTTCCTGCTGCAGAAGCTCATCCTGCAGTGCAAGCCTTTCTTCAAGTTCCTGCTGAAGCTCTTCCGTTACCGCCTGATCCGTCGAAAGCTTCATAGCCTTTCTCGTCTGGTCGATCAATATCACAAATACCACTATCAGAACCAGTGCGGTAAGGGCTGACTGGGCAACGCTCCTCCTTATGATACCGTCCGATATCATGGCTATCTGGTCACTGATAACGCTTTCACGGATAAGGTAAGTCAGCATCCAGTCGCTTCCCCTGACAGGGACATAGTACATTGTTTCCGTAACACCGTTATAGGTAAAAGAGATCAGTCCTTTATTCCTTCCGGCAAAGTCCTCCTTCATCTCCCCGATATCATATCCCGACTCAAAAGCGGCATTTTCGAGGGCTTTCATAAGATGTCCTTCAGTCGCAAGACCTCCCAGTACCATGTTTGTGAGACTGACTCCGTCTGACGTATAGATATTGCAGAAAGTCGTACTGTTGTTATCCGTCCGGAGCGAAAGACCTTTAAGGAAGCTTTCCATATCGATCTCCATGAAACATACGAGCAGAGTATGCCCCTCAAATTTCAGATTATCGACAGGCATTGCGATAATAAGCTTCTTGTTGTCTGAATCCATATTTTTTACGGAAATTTCGGGATAAGAAATTGACAGATAGTCAAAATCATAAGACGCAATATCATTCCGCGTCCCTCTTGAAGTGTAAATAAGACCGTTCTCGTCCACAAAGGCGAACTTTTCAAGGCCGTAGAGCTGTTTCATACGGGCCTGATATGCCTGCAGTTTTTCCACGCTGCTCAGGTCATCCTTTTCAAGCATACCAAGAGCAACATCCATATTGCTGATATATCCGGACAGTGTTGTGGACACAACCTGCTCTCTTCTCTCCGCAAGTTCTTCAAGGTAGAGCAGGCTGACATTGCGAACGGCTTTCTCCGTATCAACGCTCGCACTTTGTCCCATCCATATCGTTCCGATTATAAGGATTACCGCAACAATTATACTGCTCGCAATCGCAACCTTCAGCATCCCGTATTTCTTCATACGCATCTCTCCGAACATCAGCAAAAACGTATGTCACAAATTTATTTTTTTCTGTTTAAAATATAGCCTAAAACGCCTCCGACTATTCCTCCCAGAACATGTGAAAGATTTGATACATTGTCCTTCAGGGTAAGTCCTTCAAATATCTGCTGACCAAGGAAGAATACCGCAACAAGGATAAATGTGACCGGTATCTCGCCATTCTTAAAGCCTGTAAACGACGAAAGCAGTATGAAGGCAAATACAACTCCGCTCGCTCCGCAGAGAGCGGCACCGGGAAAGAATATATAGTTTACTATTCCCGTTATAAATGCCGTTATCACGACTGCGATCACCAGAGTCGTTGTCGAATACTTTTCTTCAAGCATCGGTCCCAGCAGCAGGATATAACTCATGTTTCCGATCAGATGTGACCAGCCTGCGTGCCCGAAGATATGCGTGAACATCCTTATCCATGTCATCGGTGACGTTGCTGCCGAATGATAGGTTGAAAAGAGGATCTCTCCGCTTTTTCCAACCGTGATATAATTCAGCACTGTTGCTATAAAACTCAGTCCGACTATTATCAGAACTGCCGGCGCATTAAATGTGATCTTTAACCTCTTCTCTTCCATAATTACTCCTTTATAAAACCTGCGGCTGAATGCCTTATCCCCACACTGATCAGAGCAGAGCCGCTGAAAAAGCATCTATATCGGCTTTTCCTTTTTCTATGAGTCCTCTCAGATAATCCACCGTTTCAGAAGCGTTCAATGCATCAAGCGACTCCCTTGCGGTATTATAATAACTGTCAGCTATCTCCATGAATTCATCATGCCATGGGTATTTCCTCAGTATTGCAATGATACTGTCCCTTGCTTCCGGAGCTTCTGTCTTTCCCGCTTCAAGACTTTCCCTGACAGCCAGGATCTCCTTTTCGGCATCTTCATTCTTTGCTGCCAGAATAAGCGGAAGCGTGTACACTCCCGATACAAAATCATTAAATGCCGTTTTCTCCGTATTGCTGTCCTGATAATCCAGAAGATCATCCCTTATCTGGAAAAGGATCCCGAAACTCTTTCCGTAAGCTGAAAAAAGCTCTATCTCCTTTGACTTAAGGCCGCCTACCGTTGCCCCTGTTTTGCAGGCAAGTTCGAAAGCGACTCCCGTTTTTCCGTATATATTCTGAAGATACTGTTCACTGCTGATCTTTAAATTATAAAGATTTTTATTCTGTCCCAGTTCTCCATAGCAGACATCATTTAAAGAGCCGATGATATAGGCAAATTTCAGATCGGATTCACGATAAAAACGGTCAAATACAGAAAAGATCATATAATCTCCGGCATAGACGGCCATTTTCTTTCCGAATTTTGCCTGAACCGACTCCCTTCCTCTCCTCATGTCAGCCTCATCGATAACGTCATCATGAACCAGCGATGCGATATGTATTATTTCAAGCGCTGCTCCGTAGAGTATTGCCTTTTTATTCCTTACATTTTTTTTATAACGCGAGATCCAGACCAGCATCCTTGGTCTGAGCTGTTTTCCCTTTACTCCCACAGCCCAGTCGACCACTTCCTGCATCTGCTCGTCTTTAGATCTTAATATATTTGCGATCTCCTCGTTTAAATCATTTAAGTCCTTTTCAATTTCCAATTCCAACACTATTATTTTCTCTCTCCCTAATTAATTTTCCCCGATAGTCTGACATAGTAGTCTGCTGCTGCAAAGAGGGCCAGCAAAGTACTGAATATCTGACTGCTGTCCAGTACAAATTTGATATTGCCGAAGTCTTTCCTTATCATAAGATGCTGAACCAGTATGAGCAGATAGCCTGCAGCAATTCCGGCTGCCATTATATATCCGCCCTCGGACAGTTTAAGATAAACTGCCATAAGTATGCAGGTCATGATATAACTGCACATCGATATTCTTCCTGCCGTTTTTATTCCGAACCTTATCGGAATCGAATGCATTCCCTGCTTTTTATCGTATTCATAGTCCTGACAGCTGTACAGCAGTTCAAATCCCAGCGTCCAGAAAAAGAGCATCGCCCCCGCAAGGATCATCCGCCAGTCTTTCCAGCCATGAAATATTCCCCATGCTGAAAAAGATACTGCCCCGTTTATCATACCCATGCAGGCATGACAGAGCCATGTGATCCTTTTCAGAAAGGAATAGGCTATGATCAGGGATGCCGGTATCGGCAGAAATAAGATATACAGCGGATCTATCCTGTAGGTCGAATATATCAGGACAAAAAACAGCAGTCCCATAAGGATAAAGCATTCTTTTTTTGACAGTTCCCCCTTTACCATAGGGCGGTTCATGGTTCTCGGATTTAATGCATCAAGTTCAGCATCCGCTATCCCGTTGATGATATTTCCTATCATAAATCCCGATGTGACCGCAATAAAGTCAAAAAGCAGGATCTTCCAGTCCAGTGCTCCGGCAGAGGAACTGAAGGTCACGGTAAAAATAAAAGGAATGGCCAGTAGCGGTTTATTAAGTCTGCAAAGCCGTATTATAGCCGATATTTTCCTAATTGTACCCATGACATGCACCCACACTCTCCCAGCATAACAACCAGTCTTTTTTATAATAACACATAATCAGCTTCTTTACGACTTTTTCCTATTCTGACAATGGGGTAAAATCAAATCTGATATAATCCTGTTCGGTTCTTTCATCGAATTCTTTTTCGCTTATCTTCTCCCATTCATCTTCGTCACCGAATGCCCTGAACCAGGGATTTTTTTCATCTGAGAACTCATCATATTTTACGCGTGACTGTATCCAGATATCCGTGCTGTTTGTTGCCAGATAGTAAGTATCCCACTCAGCTTCCAATGCGCTGTAGGAATAGATATTTACTAATCCGCCATATTCAAGCACATAGTAATAGTTTCTGTCCCAACCGCTTACGACCTGCGCCGGCTTACGGTTTACCATCGTATAAATATCGTAAACCATTCCTTTTCTTTCACCTTCTGCAATTTCTCCCACAAGCAATCCCTCGATTCCGTCACTATTTAAGTCAAGATAAGCATAGCCTGCTTTATTTCCAAGCAGAGCAAATATGCTGCTCATATTCTCATCGGAAAAATGTTCCTGATCCCAGCCTTCTTTTATTGCCTTCTTATATTTCATAACAACAGCACCGTAAAGGTCTTCTCCCTTCATTCCTCCGCCTACAACAAATTTCCCCTTAGCTTCCACAGGCCTGATAGACTTAACCGCTTCATCACCGGCTTCATAGAGTATCCTGTAGCTTTCCGGAGTACCGTCTGAGTATTTTTCATAATTAAACTGAACGTCCGAAGGATAATGCGTCACCACATCATATAATTTTCCGGAGCTGTCCGTAAATTCCCCGACTTTAGTCGAGAATTCTCCATTATAATCGGATGGCTCTCTATATGCCGCAACCGCAAAAGCAAATCCGCCGTAGCCGTCCTCTCTTGCTTCCTTGTCAAAAATCGAAATAACAGTATCCTCTATATCCGCATCATATAAGCCTTCCGCTTCTTCAGGAAGAGTGATCGAGAAGAGTGCATTTGAAATGACGATTCCATCGTCTTTAGCCGGAGCTTTTGTTTCTGTCTCAGTTTCTGCTTCAGATTCTGCCTCAGTTTTCTTCTGCGTCTTCCCCAGAACTTCCCCGACTTTGGACTCTGCAAGCCTGACCAGACTTCCACACCCTGTAATAAGCGATATCGACAGGATCACACAAAGCACTGCTGCTGTTTTTTTCATCATAAAGCAACCTCCCAATGAGCATCTCCAGCGGGTTCTTTTCTTACTATTATTGTATTATAACCATGAAAACATTATTGTATTTTTCAGAAAACAACCGTCTTATATCATTTATATTCTGCACTTTTCACAAAACAAGAGCTCTTATTCGAACTATTTGAGGTATTTGCGTGTATAATGATAGTGTTGGATAGTTTATCATCAATTAGGCATCATCAGGAAAAGGATCATTCATGGATAATAAGCCGTCAAATCATGAACTGAGCAAATATCTTTCCCCGCTGAATGTATGGGCACTTTCCCTCGGCTGCGCAGTCGGCTGGGGCGCTTTTGTCATGCCCGGAAGCACTTTCCTTCCCCTTGCAGGTCCTCTGGGAACCTTCCTCGGTATATCCATAGGTGCCTTTGTAATGCTGATAATCGGCATCAATTACCACTATCTCATGGTAAAATACCCCGACGCAGGCGGAACCCTTACCTATTCGCTCCGCTCCTTCGGTTTCGACCACGGGCTTTTGAGCGCCTGGTTCCTTATGCTGGTATATATCGCGATCATGTGGGCAAATGCCACTGCGATAGTCCTTATCGTCCGGAACATCTTCGGCTCGGTGCTCCAGTCTGGTTTCCACTACTGCGTTGCAGGCTATGACGTATACTGCGGTGAAGTCCTCCTGACCCTCTTCGTGATAGTCTTCTTCGGCTGCATCTGCATGCTGAACAAAAGGCTCGCCGTGCGCATCCAGACCATTATGGCTCTGGCCCTCGTTGCAGGCGTCATCATCTGTGCTATTTCTGTCTTTCTCTCGAAAGGCAGCTTAAGTCCCGGAAGCATTTCTCCTTCCTTTGCACCTATAGAGCGAAACGGCATCCAGCAGGTACTTAGCATCGTAATCCTTGCTCCCTGGGCCTTTGCAGGCTTCGAATCCATTTCAAATTCCGCCCAGGGCTTTAATTTCCCGCATAAAAAAACACTCAGCATAATGATCATATCCCTCATAGTAGCGGCTTTCTGCTATATTTCGCTCACCCTTATCGCAGCATCAGTCATTCCCAAAGGATATAGCGACTGGTACAGTTATATAAGCGACATAGATAATCTGAGCGGCTTTGAGAGCCTTCCTGTCTTTAACGCCGTGTATACAGTGATGGGTCAGAAGGGGATCATCATTCTCGCGATAACCATCACCGGCGGAATAATTACCGGACTCATCGGAAATTATATCGCAGCCAGCAGACTTATTTATGCAATGGCCGAAGACCATATCCTTCCCGAATGGTTCGGTGAGCTTAAAAACCACAACCCCGTCAATGCCTATAAGTTCCTCATCTGCATTTCACTTATCGTTCCCTTTGCAGGGCGGGCAGCCATTGGATGGATAATCGACATAAATACCATAGGTGCACTCATTGCTTATGCCTATACCTCTGCTTCCGCATTCAAGACAGCTTCAGATGACGGCAACAGGTATATCAGGATCACAGGTGCGGCAGGTATCGTGATCTCCGCCATATTTTTCCTTTATTTCATGGTGCCTAATATCTGGACAGACAACGCCCTTTCAGCCGAGTCCTATCTTATACTGATCGCATGGAGTGTCCTTGGCTTTGTTTTCTTCCGTTAT
>CAJORC010000095.1 GCA_905236615.1 uncultured Lachnospiraceae bacterium | reverse complement strand
TCCATATAAGTTTTGATACCTTTAATAACTTCTGCCATGGCGTTAGGATTATGGAAATTATACATTCCGACAGCAACCGCCTTCGCGCCCGCCATCAGGAACTCGACAGCATCTTCTCCGCTTGTTATGCCGCCCATTCCGATAACAGGTATCTTCACTGCATGTGCTGCCTCATATACCATTCTTACAGCTATGGGACGGATCGCAGGTCCGGAAAGCCCGCCTGTTCTGTTTGCTATGGAAAATTTTCTCCTGTAGATATCGATCTTCATCGCCGTAAAAGTATTTATAAGCGATATCCCGTCAGCACCCGCGCTCTCTGCCGCACGCGCCATATCCGGAATACTCGTTACATTCGGTGAAAGCTTCATGATAACAGGCTTTTTCGAATGCTTCTTCACTTCCGCCGTAACCTTTTCAAGTTCTGAAGGGACTGTTCCGAAGGCTATTCCTCCGCTCTTTACATTCGGGCATGATACATTTACCTCAAAGGCATCAACCCTTTTCTCTTCCGAAAGGCTCTCGACCACAGAAACATATTCTTCTACCGAATGTCCACAGACATTAACGATAACTTTTGTATCATAATCATCAAGAAATTTAAGATCTCTTTCTTTAAATACATCCACTCCGGGATTCTGCAGTCCTATGGCATTCATCATTCCCGAAGGTGTCTCCGCCACCCTGGGGGTGGGATTTCCTTCCCATGGTTCCGGTGCAACACCCTTTGTAACAACTGCGCCAAGAGCATTTAAGTCTGTAAGCGATGAATACTCCATACCGCTTCCAAAGGTTCCCGATGCATTCATCACAGGATTTTTAAGTGTAATTCCGCATAAGCTTACCTCTGTATTCAATTAAATCTCCACCTCCTGTGCATCGAATACGGGACCTTCCGTACATATTCTCTTGTTATGAACCTGTGAATGCTCATCCTTATCCTTTGTTTTAACAACACATCCGAGACAGGCTCCCACTCCGCATGCCATACGCTCTTCCAGCGAAATGTATGCCTTTGCCCCTGTCTTTTCAGCCATGGCTTTAACAGCTGAGAGCATGGGCATCGGACCGCAGGCATATATCAGGTCAGTCTTTATATCATGAGCATTTATCGCATCTATGACAGTTCCTTTTGTTCCTGAAGATCCGTCATCCGTGGCGATCACTACCGATGAAGCTTCAAGTTCAAATTCATCTTTAAGGAAAAGTCCGCTCTCCTCGCTCCTGTAGCCAAGAACCGCAGTTACTTTTCCGCCCGGGATCGCTTTCGCCAGCGCAAGGAGCGGCGGTGCTCCGATTCCTCCGCCTATAAGCGTGATCCTTCCCACTTTATCCGCTTCATCAAGAGGGAATCCGTTCCCCAGAGGGCCTATCATATCATAGGCATCTCCTCTGATTGCTCCGCTTATCTCATCAGTTCCAAATCCGACTTTACGGAAAACTATCCTGAGGCGTCCGTTTTCCTTATCTATATCGCAGATACTAATAGGACGCCCGAGAAGATGTGCCTCTGAATGGGTATTTATCATTACGAACTGCCCCGGAACCGCTTCTTCTGCTATTTTCGTTTCAAGCCAGACACTGTATATCCCGTCCGCTATCTCTTCGCTGATGATAACTGTTGCTTTATCCTGCTTCATTTTCCCTCCGATGTTTTCAATACGGTAACAATTTCTTCAAAATGCATACCATGTGAGGCTTTTACAAGTACTGTATCGTTCTCTTTTATGATCGTTCCTGCTTCTTTCAGAAAATCAGATTTTTCCGAATATTCATGCACGTTTGCCACTCCACTCTCTCGTGCACCTTCCGCGATTTCAGAAGCAAGTTCTCCGATCGTTATAAGTTCATCACAGCCGACTGTCTTTATAAATCGTCCGACTTCCCTATGGAGCTCCCTTTCGCTTTCGCCCAGTTCAAACATGTCTCCCAGTATCAGGACACGCCTTCCTTTTGCCAGTGCAGCAGTCTTTATCGCCGCTTTCATCGAATCGGGATTTGCATTATAGCAGTCATCGATTATAGTGAGTCTGCCGGTTTTTATGATATTCGAACGTCCCGGTATCGGCCTGACAGCTGCTATTCCTTTAACTATTTCTTCCGCAGACAGTCCGAGTTCCGTTGCAAGAAGTGCCGCGCAGGCTGCATTTATGACCATGTGCGAGCCCACCAGTAATGCTTTTGCTTCTATCCTGCCTCCCGCTACTCTTCCTGAAAGAACAAATTCATTTCCATCAAGTCCGATGGATCTTTCTTCCTCAATTCTCAGATCCGCATTTTCACCATGACCGAATTTCAGAACTTTATGCCCATTGATCTCGGTCTTGCCGCCTAAAATATCGTCATCACCGTTAACCACGACTACGCCGTTTTCCGCAAGATAGTCAGTGATATGGCTTTTTTCCTCGAAAATTCCTTCTCTTGAGCCGAGATTTTCCATGTGACTCGTACCGATATTTGTGATCACCGCAATGTCAGGTCTGGCTGACTCGGAAAGCCTTGTCATCTCTCCAAAGTGACTGATACCCATCTCCAATACGGCAGCTTCCTCATCTCTCAAACGAAGTACCATAAGCGGAAGTCCTATATTGTTGTTCAGGTTTCCCTCAGTCTTAAGGCAGCTGAACTTTTCGGAAAGTACTGCCGCGATCACTTCTTTCGTACTTGTCTTTCCAACGCTTCCTGTAATTCCGACAACTTTCGTCGAAATCTGTTTCCTGTAAAAAGCTGCAAGTTTTTCAAGTGCGTCAAATGAGGACTTAACCAGAATATAAGGACCTGCAGGGTTTTCAAGTTTTTTCTCGGAAATAACCGCTGACGCGCCTTTCTTAAATACATCCTCTATAAAACTGTGTCCGTCAACCCTCTCTCCGACTGTGGCAATAAAGAGCCCGCCTTTCTCTATCCGCCTGCTGTCTATCTCCACTGCATCGACAACGATGTCGTCCTGCCCTTCTGCAAAAAGTTCACCTTCCACCGCAGAAGCGATGTTTTTTAATGTCATATTCTTCATATAATTACTCCGATTCACAAAAAATCTTACATTATGAATTATATGCCATTGTTAACTATTTAGCAATTAAGGAACTGCCCAAAAATAAGTTCCTAAAATGCGTTGTCCGGCAGACCGGTAATATCAGTAAATCTGACTTCGCCGCTGCCGCTGGCATAGAGTCCCGTCATTGCCCCCGTAAAACGTTTTCCTTTTGAAATTCCGTTACTCAGCAGATAGAAAGTCCTTTCCGTATGATCGCTCTTTATCCATCCATAACCAAGATCATAGTAAAAATCACGCTTCATTCCGGAAACTTCCATTTTCAGTCTGATATCTTTAGTGTTTTTGATATCGACTTCAGTGACTTTATCAGTTATATATCCGTCAGCTGCATATTCCCGGAAAATAATCGAAAGCTGCCCGTCCTTTCTCCTGATTCCATACTTCAGATAACTGTTTTCATCATAATAGGCACATATACCCGCATCAGTGTTTTCTTCAATACTTTCACTACTTAGTGTCAGCGTTTCAGTGAAGGAATAGTCTTCCTGACGTATAAGCAGAGCCGACCGGAAATCCAACGAATTCAGATCGCAGGCAGATGCTTTAAGCAGCAGGCTTCCATCTGTTTCAAGAGATATATCCCCAGCAGGCAAACCTCTCGGTGTAATGAAATCAATACCCTTCCATATCGGGTAAT
>CAJORC010000094.1 GCA_905236615.1 uncultured Lachnospiraceae bacterium | reverse complement strand
GAGTAAGGAAGATTACAATTACTATATGGAAGTGACATTAAGATGTTCACAGAAAATGCTTAATGTGGTTGCTGAAAGCAAGTAAGTATGTGAAAAATAACGGTTGTTAGCCATTGCTAATAAAATTTATGAAAATTGATTTGAGTCAAATTATATAATCCTGCCTTGACGTATAATAAAGCCAGCCAAGAGATGTTCAATAGGTAAGGAGGTACATTATGGCAGGATTAAACGAAAGAAAAGTAGCTGTTGTTGGTTGTGGATTTGTTGGTTCGGCATCGGCTTTTGCCCTTATGGAAAGTGGACTTTTTTCCGAGATGGTTCTTATAGATGTTAATAAAGAAAAAGCAGAAGGAGAGGCACTCGATATAAGTCACGGACTTCCTTTTTCGAAACCCATGCAGATATATGCCGGTGATTACAGTGATGCTGCAGACGCAGCGGTTGTCGTTGTTACGGCGGGGGCAGGTCAGAAACCGGGAGAAACCAGACTTGACCTTGTTAAGAAGAATATTTCGATTTTTAAGAGCATAATACCTGAGATAGCGAAATACAATAAAGAGGGAATTCTGCTTATAGTTGCAAATCCCGTTGATATACTTACTTTTGCAGCTGCAAAACTCAGCGGATTTCCCGAGAACAGGGTATTCGGTTCAGGAACCGTTCTTGATACAGCAAGACTTAAGTATCTTCTGGGAGAGCATCTTAAGATTGACAGCCGTTCGGTTCATGCATTTATAATCGGTGAGCATGGTGACAGTGAGATAGCGGCATGGAGCAGCGCCAACGTGTCAGGAATCCCTTTAAATGATTTCTGCGAGATGAGGGGACATTTCGAACATGACAAGTCAATGAAGAGAATTGCTGAGGATGTAAAGAACAGCGCTTACAGGATCATAGAGAAAAAAGGCGCAACATATTATGGAATAGCCATGAGCGTAAGAAGAATCTGCGAGGCAATCATAAGGGATGAGAAATCAATTCTTCCAATCTCGAGTATTCAGCATGGTGACTTCGGAATAGAAGGTGTTGCACTAAGTATGCCCGCTATCGTAGGCAGAGATGGTGTGGAAGGCTCCGTTCCGATAAGACTCAGTGATGATGAGAAAACAGCTTTGCAGGAATCTGCAGCAACACTGAAAAAAGTACTTGATGATGTTCTTTGACCGGTAAAATTATTGCAATCCACGCTCCGTAAGACAGTAAGATATTATCACTGTCCTGCGGGGCGTTTTCGTTTTTGAATTTATTGTAACGTTTTAAGGACTGTGTTATTGTATATACGAAGGGTAAAAATAATATTGCGTTTTTGATAAGATTAATCGGGGGAAACAATGAACGAAGACAGTATGGTTTTGGAAGAAAGACTTCAGAATATGAAGAATTTCTATAATAAAGCAAGTGATCTGATAGACATGCTTCCTGATGCTATTCCTGTTAAAGTCCGGGATTTTTTGAAAAAAACGATTCTAGGGGATAAGGATCTGAAAAAACTGATGGATGGTATAGATTCACATCGTCCTCCGCGCATGTTCCTTATCGGTCGCACAGGTGTCGGAAAGAGCAGCCTGATCAATGCATTATGCGACAGTTACGTTGCAAGAGTAAGCGATACAAAAAGCTGCACTGAAACTGCAGAATCGTATCAGTGTAAAGACGGCGACCGTGTTTTAATGGAAATACTGGATACAAGAGGTATTGCGGAATCGGAAGCAGTCAATGCAAGGCAGTCAGCTGAGGATATGCTTATAAAGCAGATCAATGAGTTTTCACCGGATGTCGCAATATTTATGCTGAATTGTACGCATCGTGACGATATTCTTGAAGATGTTGAGTTCCTAAAAAAATTAGCAAAGAATTATTATAAGGCCAACAGTATCAGACTTCCGATCGTTGTTGTGGTGAACAAGGCGGATGAAATGGCTCCGACACGTTTCAAGAATCCGGCGGAATATCCTCAGAGCAAGATAAACAAAATAAATGAACAGGTTCAGTATTACAAAGAGATAATAGTTAAAAGCGGACTGAAGATTGACAATATAATTGCAGTGTCCTCGCTTATTGACTGGATGACACCGGACGGGATAGAAGTAAATGTCGAAGAGATCGAAAATCTGCCCAGACAGGATATAGAGAATCTGCAAATGGCATTTGACGGGCGATATCAGATGGAGGAACTTCTTGATATATTGGAAGCGGCCATCCAAGACTTCGAAGCGCAGGTAGGGTTGAGGATGGCCGTAAGATTAAATGATGTCGTTAAAAGGGTTGCGAAGCAGCTGAATGCAATTTTTTCTGCAATTTCAGCATCTGTTGCGCTTTCTCCCATACCGGTAGCTGATATGTACGTTCTGCTTCTGATACAGGTTGTTCTGGTTGGATTGATAGCATCATTGAGCGGAAGGGATATATCACTTGAAGCAGCAAAGGAGTTTATCCTGAGTCTGGCAGGAGTAGTCGGAGCGGGATTTACATTCAGAATGTTAGCGCAGCAGGGAACAAAACTGATAAATCTTATAAGCCCCGGGATCGGTTCTTCGGTTAGCGCAGGCGTGGCATATATTGGAACCAACACCATAGGAACTGCCGCCATTATGTATTACATTGAAGGAAAAGATTTTGAAACGGTTAAGGGTAAATTTGAAGAAAACAGAAGAAAAGCAAATAAAGATTAAAAAAGAGTCTCTGCCCCGGTATTTTGCCGGGGTAAAGACTCTTTTTTTACGTTATCTCCATACTAAAAGTCTGTCTTCGGGAGCAAGGTACATATTGTCGCCTTCTTTTACATCGAAGGTTTCATAGAATTCTTCAAACTGCTGCACAGGAACGTTCGTCCTGGAATAGTTAAGCGGATGGTTATCCTGAGAGAGCAGGGATAATTCAGAACTGTACAGGTTAATGGCGACATTCAGTTCGGCATATTTTTTAAAGAATTTTGCGTAGTCGAAGTTTTCGACCTTGGATGCCATTTTAAGTGCACACTGTAATCCTGTTATATCAGAGATCATCTCTGTGTCGATATTTGTCCCAGTCATATGCTTTCCATTAAAGGCAATTATCGTATCAAGATAGTCATCAACTTTCTTTGTGCGCTTCCTGAATTCAGTCTTATCTTCTTCTGTCCACCAGTCTTTCAGGTTTCCATCTGCATCAAATTGAGCTCCGTTATTGTCAAAAGCATGTGAGATCTCATGTCCGGCCCAGAAAGCACCTATTGAGGCATAGAGTTCTTCTGTGCTCATTTTATCGGAGTAGAATGGTTCATCCATCATGCCGATGATCATATTTATTGTATTATCCTGTAAGTTATAAAAAGCATTGCAGCTTAGTATGTCCAGGTTTTCAGCCCACATGTCATTGTCGGGCTCTTTATCGATGAGACTTCTGTTGTAATCCGCTTCGAAATTATTTATCCGGCGGTTTGCTTCGACCAGAGAGCAGCCTGTAAGATCCAGACTATCAGTGTTTCTGAATTTATCGGGATATGCTGCATGTATCTTAATCTTTTCAAGCTTTTCTATAGCTGCTTTCCTGCTTTCGTCGGAGATCCATTCATTTTCTTCCAGAATCTCCCTGTAAGTATCTTTTACAGTCTGACAGAGTTTTATCATCTTTTTCCGATCCTCTTCAGAACCATATTTTTCTACATAAACTTTCTGAATCGATGCCGGAATCTGACTAGTTACCATTTCGTAAGCCATTTCCTTGTCCGGAAGTTTTCCACTTGTACCGGTGTATTCATTTCGTTTATCGACGCAGAATTCATAGGTTTCTTTGTCGAGAGAGTAGCGGTAACTTAGTATATAATGTACTGCAATAATGGCTTTTATCCCATCGAGATTATCATTTGTATAAACTGAATCCAGCTTCTTTATATATTCAGGAGCTGATACAAGATATTTTCCGTCGTAATAAAGTTTGTCAGCTTTTAGAAGTTCAGAGAGGGGATAATTTTCAGTCATGGCAGTAAGTTCGTCAAAACTCATTTCATTATTGATCTTTTGCAGATAATCATCATTGTTTTGTTCTTCTGTCGTATAGATGGTATCTGCAAGCACTCCTTCAAATTTTATTGCGTTTTCAAAGATCTTGTCTGCATCATCTTTACTGAGCCCTGCTTTTTCAGCAATATAAATAAAAACGTCTTTATTGTAACCATAGAGTATGTCACCAAATTCTGTGCGTTTTTTGTACTCAGCAGAATCATTAAGCAAAAGTTCAGGACTGTCGATTACTACAAGATAATGCCTGGGATCGTTTAAACCTTTGCCAACCGTATAAGCTATAAAGGCATGGAGTTCGTTCGTTTTATCAGGATCCATCAGTAATTTGTTTATATCATCTATTGTTTTTGCTTCAACTATAGAATTGAAACAGTCAGTGATCTCCGAGAGTCCGGCTTTATCCCTTGCATCCCAGTCCAGAATTGCCTTACTGTATGCTCGGATATTGTCTGCATCATGTCCCTTGACAGATTCATCGGTTAAGAGAGCAATCCCTTTTTCTTTAACTGTTTTCGCACATTCAGAGTAGTGGGACCATGTGGGATATCCGTCCGGGATATTATTAGAAAGAAGCCAGTCTTTGTTGATATAGAGATGAAAATCATCTTTAGGATCAGTTTTCATATCTTTTGAAATATTTTCCTTAAGATCAGAATCTATCCAGGGACTTCCGCCTGTTGTGACAGCCTGACTGTTTTCTTCGGAAGCGTCTGCTTCCGAACCGGCTTCGGTGTCGGTGTCTGTTTCTGTTTTGCAGTCTTCTGTGGCTTTAGACGATGATTCAGCAGTAGTTTCTTCTGATACAGGATCAGGTGTTCCGGTACTGCAGCCGCCGATTGTTGTTACTGAAAGGGTGCAGACTGTAAGTATGCATAATAATGATTTTTTCCTCATAAGCAAATGATCTCCCTTTGAAAGACGTTTACAACAGCTGATATAGTCAGTGTATCGTATTGACGGGGGATGTCAATAAAATAGAAAACTGTTTGTTAAATAGTACAGTGTTTTGGTTCATCTTTTGGTAAAAAGCAGTAAATGCGTGTTTCTGATTGGAAATTCCAAAATTTATATGGTTGTGTTATACTATACGTAAATTTTTGGAACAGGTTATTCATAATGAAGTTTTTGTGGAGACGGAATGGAAGAGATAGATTATGACAGGTTTTTAAGGATCAGGACTACGGGGCGTGATGACAGTAAGGCTGATCAGTTTAATTATCCGTACGAACCTACGCCGTACAAAGTTCTGGAACGTCTGGCAAACTCCGGATATATAGCCAAGAAAAACCTGCTCATTGATTATGGATGCGGAAAGGGAAGAGTGGATTTTTATCTTTCATATCATACACGATGCAGGTCAGTTGGTATTGAATATGATCAGAGGATTTTTGAAACTGCTCTTTCCAATAAGGAAAGCGCCGTGTCCGGGAGAAGATGTGAATTTGTAAATCAACCGGCTGAAGATTATGAATTACCTCCGGAGGCAGACAGACTTTATTTTTTCAATCCGTTTTCGGCGGAAGTACTTGAAAGAGTATTTGAGAAAGTGAGAGATTCACTTACAGAATTTCCAAGGGCATTACTTCTGTTTTTTTACTATCCTTCAGATGAATATATCTCATTTCTGGAAAAGCAGGAAGACTGCAGTATAATGGATGAATTAAGCTGTAAGGATATATTTGATGAAGAGGACAGAAGAGAAAAGATACTTGTAGTTAGTTTAGCTTATTAGAAATCAGGAGGGAAAAAAGATGCCATTTATTGATTCAAGAGTCAGTGTTAAGACAACTGCTGAGCAGAGAACAGAGCTGAAGGAAAGGCTGGGTAAAGCGATAGCGATCATTCCCGGTAAGAGTGAGAGCTGGCTTATGATCGATCTTGCAGATGATCAGAAGATGTATTTCAGGGGAGATGACAGCGAACCCATAGCTTTTATTGGCGTAAATATCTATGGAAGTGACAATAGTGCTGCTTATGAGGAAATGACAGCAGAACTTACAAAAATATATGGGGAAGTGCTTGGTATTGCGCCGGATCATATGTATATTAAATATTCTGCGAGTGTTGAATGGGGATGGAACGGAAGAAATCTCTGATTTAGGGAATGTATGAAAAAAGCCTTGATGCAGTGATAAGAATATCATTGCGTCAAGGCTTTATCATTATTTTAACTTTCAGTTTCAGACTACTTTTATCACTATCTTGCCGCTGTAAGTTCCGTTTTTGATCTCTGTTTCCTTACCGTCAACTGTCATTACGAGTTTGTGTCCTTCGGGTGCGGTTATTGATGCACTGTCAGATATTGTAAGACTTCCAAGATAAGAATCATGTGTAACTGTCCATTTGCTGTCGCCTGAGAATGTTGCAGTTATTCCGTAGTTACCTTCTGCTCCGTAATAATTTCCGTTAAGACTTGATCTGTCGCCGTTTGCATCGGTATATTCAAGATTATCAACTTCCCAGAGTCCGTTGCTTCCGTCGGAAAAAGAACCTTCGAAATCGGAACTGTCAAATGTTACTGTGAGTGAAGAAGATCTGTTTTCTCCCATTCCTTCAACAACACGGTTTACATCACCTTCATTCCAGATGATTCCGTTCGCATCTGAGTCTGTAAATGTGATTACCGGTGCAGAGCCCGCTTCAGAGGCAATGAGATAATTGTAGTCTTCGCCATTTGTATTATTGAAGCTGGAATTTGTAAATACAAGGTTCTCACCGGCAGATTCAAATTCAAGTACAGAGCTTACAAGTCCGCCGTATGAACTTCCCACAGTAAGATACGGAATGTCTGAAAAGTCCGTATCGCCGGTATATTGTGCTGCAGAATAATTGTAATAGGTATTATCCAGAACACTGTTTCTTAGGGGCGTGTCTTCGGTATATGTTTCTCCTGCAAGTTCGCTTAAAGTTGAAAGCAGTGTTTTTGTGTCGGCATCTGATATATCATAATTATCGCAAAGCTGTCCGATCGTCATGTCAGCATCACTCATCATATAGTGCATGAGCTTCACATCACCGCTGGCTTTCTTCCATGCCTCGACAGCTTTCTTTGCTGTGTCGCCCGTAACATAATCCGAAAAGTCTCTCTTTACCGTTACCTCGACATTGTCGAAAGTCGAGGTGGAATCTGTGTTTATTCCGCCTCTGTTCCGGATACCCATCATACCGGTAAGCTTAGTATCGGAAACTTTATAAGTACCACCTGATGCAATTACAAGCGCAGAGTCAATAAGTGATGTAAAGCTTGAATTCTTTGCGGTTATCACACCTCCTCCGATTACATAAGCACCGGCTGAGCGGTTTCCATATACCGTTGTATCAAAATCCACAACATCAACAACACCGTTTCCAAAATCATTTGCAACCGCTGAAGCCTGTCCGACAGAATAGCTGCCTTTCTTTCCTGTTGTAGACTTTATCTTTTCAAGATAAGCATATCCGCCATATACACAGTCAGCAACATGATTGTTCCAGCCTTCAAGATTGAATTCCGCATTATAAACCTTTACATTGGAAGTTTCCGAAGGAGCATCTGCAGTTCCCGCCTTGCTGCCGGAGCCTCCGGCAATAACGCCGTTTGCACCGTCTCCATTGGCAGTAAATATACTTGTCTCTCCGTCAAGACTTCCTGCTGTTACAGAACCGCCGTCAGTCGCATATAGAAGCGCATTCATTCCCCACTCCATCGCTATTTCGACATTGTAGGCACTGAGGGAATTTACATATGACATCTTAGCCCAGTTTGCTTTTGAGGTTGAATTTGCCTCTACGTGATCGACTGAAACTGATGCGTAGTCAGCTGCCCAGAGGATACTTCTTTCTTCATTGGTAGCAGCCTC
>CAJORC010000093.1 GCA_905236615.1 uncultured Lachnospiraceae bacterium | reverse complement strand
AGGCTCAATGCTTAAAGATGCTGCAGATGCCATCGCCGAATGGCAGGATGAAAGCGGTCTTTTCTATCAGGTTGTCGATCATCCAGAAGCAGAGGGCAACTATCTTGAAACCTCAGGTACAGCCCTTATAGCTTATTCACTGCTTAAAGGCGTACGGCTTGATCTGCTTCCGGCACGTTTTGCCCCCGTTGCAGAAAAAGCCTTTAACGGAATAGTAAAAAACAAGCTTAAGTTTAAGGAAGATGGTGTGATCTCCTTAAGCGGTATCTGCCTTGTGGCAGGATTAGGAGGTAAGACCAGACGTGACGGCAGCATGGAATATTATTTCAGCGAACCCGTTGTCGAAGACGATGCAAAGGGATCAGCTCCGTTCATTTTGGCCTATACGGAAATATTGAGAAGGAAGAAGAAGGTATGGAATTCGAAATTATAGAAATTTTCAACCGAAGTGTCACCATCGAGGTCGACAGCGGTTCCAAATATAAATCCAAAAATCCATTTAAGGTGTATATCAACGGAGAACTCCGGGCGGAAAAGAAAGAAAATGTCGTTTCCATTTCTTCCCTCACTCCGGATACTGTTTATCTGATCTCAATCGAAGATGCCGCAAAAAATGTTTGTGAAAAATCCTTCAGAACTCTGGAGGAATCGGTACTTCTTGATGTAAGTAAATTCGGCGCGGTCGGTGACGGAAATTTTGATGATACGGCTCCCATACAGGCAGCTATCCTTGCATGTCCGTCAAAAGGTACTGTTTATCTGCCAAGAGGCAACTACCTTTCAAGACCGATCTTCTTAAAAAGCAATATTACACTTTATCTTGACGATGACGCTGTTATCACAGGCTTTCCGGAGCGTGAAAAGTATCCTATCCTTCCCGGAATGCTGCAGCGTACAGATGAAAGCGACGAATACAATATAGCAACATGGGAGGGCAATCCTTTATCCGCGTTTGCCTCTCTTATAACCGGAATCGATATTCATGACGTTGATATCATCGGCGGCGGAAGTATTGACGGAAATGCCGCAAACGGTGACTGGTGGATCAATCCAAAGGTAAAGCGGGGTGCATGGCGTCCCAATACCGTATTTTTCTGCAAATGCCGCAACATCCGTATGCAGAATATCTTAGTTACAAATTCTCCGGGATGGACGGTTCACCCTTATTACAGTGACCACATGAAATTCATGAACATCGTGATCGAGAATCCTTACAACTCACCTAACACAGATGGTTTCGACCCTGAAAGCTGCACCGATGTTTCACTTATCGGTTCAAGGATTTCAGTCGGCGATGACTGTGTTGCTATCAAGAGCGGTAAGTTCTATATGAGCCGTTATCATTTCAAGCGTACGAAAGGCATAACCATAAGAAACTGCTTCTTCGAACGCGGTCACGGAAGTGTGACTATCGGAAGTGAAATGGCCTGCGGCGTTGACGGCGTAACCGTTTCAAACTGCGTCTTTAAAGGAACCGACAGAGGTATAAGGTTAAAGACCAGACGCGGACGCGGCAAACGGGGAATAATCGATAATCTGCGATTTGAGAATATCGAAATGAGTGATGTAATGATGCCTTTAACGGTAAATATGTTTTACTACTGCGATCCTGACGGACATTCTGATTATGTACAGGATCAGGAGCGCTATCCGGTCGATGACAGAACTCCAAAGATCGGAACCATAACCGTCAAAGATATCTCATGCACAGGCACAAATGCTTCTTTTGCCTGCTGCTACGGACTTCCGGAACAGCCTATAGAGGGACTGGAATTTACAAATGTAAATGTATCCTTCCTTCCCGAAAACGAACTGCATCCGGTATGTCCTATCATGATGGATAATTTCCCCGAACTGATGGGAAAGAGTTTCTTCCTGAAAAACGTAAAAAAGGTAATCCTGAACAACGTAAATATCGAAGGCTCTATTGAAGAAGCCGAGTTTATAAACACCTCCGTCATCGGTGAAGTAAGCTACGAAGACAGGAAGCAGCAGGCTGGATAAAACAGCTGAAAAATAGGAGTTATTATGGAAAAAAAATATAACCTTGTTACCTTCGGAGAGGTTATGATGAGGCTCTCCTCTCCGAGTGCGAGCCGTGTTGCTGAAAGCGACGTTTTTAATAAATGTGCCGGCGGTTCTGAACTGAACGTCGCCGCCGGTGCATCCATTCTCGGAGCAAAGACAGCTTTCATCACAAGCATCCCCGACAATTTCAACGGCAGTTATGTAAGAGGCAAGATCCGTGAAAAAGGTGTTTTTGATGAATATGTCCTTACGGATGAAAGCGACGATGCACGCCTTGGAATTTACTATTACGAATTCGGCGCATCACCGAAAAAACCTACGGTAGTTTACGACAGAAACGCTTCTTCTTTTTCGAAGATCTCTCTTGATGATATTCCCGAAGAAGTCTTTGATACAGCAGAAATTTTTCACACCTGCGGCATTTCCCTTGCCCTGAACAAAAATTTGAATTCTGTCACCAAAGCCCTTATCAGGAAATTCAAGGAGCACGGTGCTCTCATCTCTTTTGACTGCAACTTCCGCGCCAACCTTTGGTCTGTAGAGGAAGCCAGAGCAGCTGTCACAGAAATCCTCCCTCTCATTGATATTTTCTTTGTTTCGGAAGAGACAAATTATCACATGATGGGACGTACCGGCGAACTTGAAGACATCATGAAGAGTTACAGCAGCGACTACGGAGTCAGCCTTGTTTTCACCACCCAGCGTAAAGTAAAGAGTCCCAAAACACATGACTTTACTTCGATAGCCTACGATGCCGCAGCCGATAAGTTTTTCACTGAAAAACCTTATTTGGACATCGATATCGTGGATCGCGTAGGTTCCGGTGACGCATACTGTTCTGGAGTTTTAGGCGGACTGATAAAACACTCCGATACACTTACCGCGCTCCAGTACGGCAACGCTGCCGCAGCGATCAAATGCACGGTTCCCGGAGATATGATCTCCACCGACAAACGAGAACTCGAAAGCATCATAAAAGAACACAACTCAGATGGCCCAAAACGAGAGATGAATCGGTGAAAAAATTTGATGAATCAAGCCCGTTAGGGCGCAGATGAATCTATATTTTTTCCCCACAGGCACACTTAATGAAGCAAGCCCATCAGGGCGCCGCTGAATTTAGTGTGATCGGGGGTGAAAATTGTTAATGAATTCAAGCAAAGCGCAGAATGAATTTACAATTTTCCCCACAGGCACACTTAATGAAGCAAGCCCATAGGGCGCCGCTGAATTTAGTGTGATCGGGGGTGAAAAAATTTGATGAATCAAGCCCGTTAGAGCGCCGCTGATTTTACTAATAAATTAAACATACAGGAGGAAGATAAAAATGGATATAAGATACTCTTGCAATCCGGAAGATTTTAAGAGATATAACACAGACGAGATCAGAAAAGAATTCCTTATCGATAATCTTTATATCGATGATAAGGTTACAGCAGTTTACAGCCACGTTGACAGAATGGTAACACTCGGCATCAAGCCTGTCAGCAAAGCCCTTTCTATCGATGACGGCATTGACGTATGGCACAATTTCGGAACGGAATTTTTCCTTGAGCGCCGTGAGATCGGTATTTTCAACATCGGAGAGGCAGGCGCTATCGAAGTTGACGGCACGGATTATTCTTTGGGACACGGTGACTGTCTCTACATTACAAGAGGTGCAAAGAGCGTACACTTCTCTTCCGTATCCTCTTCCGCTCCGGCTAAATTTTTCGCAGTATCCGCTCCGGCACATACAAGCTATGAGACAAAGCTCATCAAAATAGCCGATGCCAACAAGCGTCCCTGCGGTGCCGCCGAGGAAGCCAACAAGAGAACAATCAACCAGTTCATTCATCCCGATGTATTAAAGACCTGCCAGCTCTCAATGGGAATGACAGTCCTTGAGCCGGGAAGCATCTGGAACACAATGCCTGCCCACACCCACGAACGCAGAATGGAGATCTACACATATTTTGATCTGGGCGAAGATGATGTTGTCTTCCACATGATGGGTCAGGGAAATGAAACCCGCCACATTGTTATGCACAACGAAGAGGCTGTGATCTCACCTTCATGGAGCATCCATTCCGGCGCCGGCACGAAAAATTACACCTTTATCTGGGCAATGGGCGGCGAAAACCAGACCTTTGATGACATGGATAATATTGCAAAGAAAGATTTACGGTGATAAGGAGTTAAAAAAATGTCAAATTTCAATATGGAGAGTTTTTCATTAAAAGGAAAAGTTGCTCTCGTTACGGGCGCGAGCCACGGTATCGGTATGGCGATCGCCGAAGCACTTCATCAGGCAGGTGCAAAGATCGCATTTAATTCAAGTTCTGAGTCAGGTCTTGAAAAAGGACTTGCAGGATATAAAGAACTTGGTATGGACGTTAAGGGTTATGTCTGCGACGTATGCGACGAAGCTGCCGTTAATAAAATGGTAGCTGATATAGAGAAAGAATTGGGTGTCATTGACATTCTCGTAAACAACGCAGGAATCATCCGCCGTATCCCCATGACGGAAATGAGCGTCGATGAATTCAGAAAAGTTGTTGATACCGACCTTAATGCACCTTTCATTATGTCAAAGGCAGTTATCCCTTCAATGATCAAAAAGGGACACGGAAAGATCATCAACATCTGCTCTCTTATGAGTGAACTCGGCCGTGAGACAGTTTCTGCCTATGCAGCAGCAAAAGGCGGATTAAAGATGCTCACAAGAAATATCTGCTCTGAGTTTGGTGAAGCCAACATTCAGTGCAACGGTATCGGTCCCGGCTATATAGCAACAAGCCAGACCGCTCCCCTTCGCGAAAGACAGCCTGATGGAAGCCGTCATCCTTTTGACTCTTTCATCGTTGCGAAGACTCCTGCAGGAAGATGGGGCGAACCGGATGACCTTAAAGGACCCGCTGTTTTCCTTGCATCAGATGCTTCTGATTTTGTAAACGGTCAGATCCTCTATGTTGACGGCGGTATCACTGCCTACATCGGCAAACAGCCGTAATGCCATATAACAGAAAAGTAGAAAGGATATAGAAAGAAAATGGACTTGAATTTAAGAGACAAAAAAGATTGTAAATATGATGCTGCATCATTAGGCGAAGTTATGCTCCGTCTCGATCCGGGTGAAGGAAGAATACGCACAGCCAGATCCTTCACTGCATGGGAAGGCGGCGGAGAATACAACGTTATCCGCGGTCTTCACAAATGCTTCGGCATGGACACCGCTGTCATAACAGCTTTTGCCGATAATGAAGTCGGAAAGCTCATGAAGGACTTCATCGAGCAGGGCGGAGTCGATACAAGACTCATCCACTGGAAAAAGACTGACGGTATCGGACGTATCTGCAGAAATGGTATCAACTTTACCGAAAGAGGATACGGCATCAGGGGTGCCATCGGATGTTCCGACAGATTTAACACAGCTATTTCCCAGGCAAGCGCAAAAGATTTTGATTTTGACTATATCTTCGGAGAGCTCGGAGTACGCTGGCTCCACACAGGCGGAATTTACGCCGCACTTTCAGAGACAGCATCCGAGACAGTAATAGAAGCCATCAAAACAGCAAAGAAATACGGCACCGTAGTTTCTTATGATCTTAACTACCGTCCTTCCATGTGGTCTGCTATCGGCGGTCAGGAAAAGGCTCAGGAAGTTAATAAGGAGATCGCAAAATACGTTGACGTTATGATCGGTAACGAAGAAGACTTCACTGCATGCCTCGGTTTCAAGATCGAAGGAAATGATGAAAACTTAAAAGAGCTTAACCTTGACGGTTACAAGAAGATGATAAGTGAAGCTGCAAAGACCTACCCTAACTTCAAAGTTGTTGCAACAACCTTAAGAACCGTTAAGACAGCAACAGTAAATGACTGGAAGGCTATCTGCTGGGCTGACGGTGAGATTTATAAGTCAAAAGAATATGACTCACTTGAGATCATGGACAGAGTCGGCGGCGGTGACTCTTTTGCATCAGGTCTTGTATATGGTCTCATGACCACAGGCGATCCCGAAAAAGCCGTTAATTACGGAGCTGCACACGGTGCACTTGCCATGACAACACCCGGTGATACCTCAATGGCATCAGTAAATGAAGTTGAAGCTGTAATGGGCGGCGCAGGCGCCCGCGTTAAACGTTGACCGTTTTTATAAAGGAGAAAAACTCATGAATACAGAAGAAGTAATGAATAAATTTTCAGAAGTTGGAATTATACCCGTTGTTGTTTTGAATGATGCCAAAGATGCAGCTCCCCTCGGTGCTGCTCTTATGGATGGCGGTCTTCCCGCTGCAGAGGTTACTTTCAGAACCGACGCAGCTGAGGAGTCTATCAGGATCCTCAGTGAAAAATACCCCGACATGCTCGTAGGTGCAGGAACAGTTCTTACCAGAGATCAGGTTGACCGTGCCGTAAATGCAGGTGCTAAATTCATCGTATCTCCGGGATTCGATTATGAGATCGTTGAATACTGCATCAAGAAGGGCATTCCCGTATGCCCCGGAACTGCTACAGCCAGCGAAGTACTTGCTGCCATCAACTTAGGTCTTAAGCATGTTAAATTCTTCCCTGCAGAGAACGCAGGCGGCTTAAAGATGATCAAGGCTATCGGTGCTGCTCTCCAGTCAGTTAAGTTCATGCCTACAGGCGGTATCAATGCTTCAAACGTTAAAGAGTACCTTGCCTGTGACAAGATTTTCTGCTGCGGCGGTTCATGGATGGTTAAGGGTGACCTTATAAAGGCAGGTAAGTTCAGCGAGATCAGAGATCTTGTTGCAGAAGCTGCCGAAATAGTTAAAGAGATCAGAGGTGCTGTTTCTAAAGCAGCTTAAGTTAAAAGACATGAAAAAGGGGACATTCCGTCCCCCTTTTTCATGTCTTTAATCTTCCCATATCTTCCATGGAGCTTTTCCGCTCGCCCATAGTTTTTCAAGTTTATCTTTTTCTCTTTTGGTATCCATGCACTGCCAGAAACCATCGTGGAAAAAGCTCTTAAGCTCTCCCTCCGATGCAAGTTTCCTCATCGGAGCCTGTTCAAGGATGGTGCTGTCATCTTCAAGATAATCAAAAATCCCCGGATTGCAGACCATAAAGCCTCCGTTTACAACGGCACCGTCTTCATTATCCTTCTCACGAAAGGCAATTATATTATTATTCCTGTCTATATCAAGGACACCCTTCTGCTGTGCGATACTTACAGAAGTCAGTGTTACAAGTTTTCCGTGCTTTTTATGAAACTCCGTCAGCTTTTCAATATTTACGTTTGATACCGCATCACCGTAAGTAAGGTAAAAAGGTTCGTCCTTTACATACTTCTGTATCCTCTTTACACGGCCTCCGGTCATTGTGTTAAGACCTGTATCGACCACGGTAACCTTCCACTTCTCCGTTCTTTTATCATGGATTATTATTTTATTGTCATTTTCAAAATCAAACGTTATATCCGATGTGTGAAGGAAATAATCCGAAAACCATTCCTTTATGACGTGCTGCTTATATCCCGCACAGATAATAAATTCGTTTACTCCGTAATATGTATATCCCTTCATGATATGCCATAAAATCGGCTGTTCACCGATCTCAATCATGGGTTTGGGTTTAAGATACGATTCCTCTGAAATCCGTGTACCAAAACCACCTGCAAGTATAACTGCCTTCATTAAATAATTCCTCCTTGGCCGGACTCAGCCGGACACATACGATTTTACATCAAATACACATTTTATTCAATTTTTCTCCTATTTTTCATCTAGTTATTATTGTATTATGTGTTATACTAAAATAACGGGGTAAGTACTATGGCTAAGTATTCGATAGGTTTAATAATTGAGAACAAAACAGCCGTTTATTCAGACGGACTTTATTATGGGGTGAAAGCAGCTCTGGCCGGTACGGATTATGAGCTGGTGGTACTTTCTGCCCTTATGCAGCAGTATGGTCCCGTAGATGACGAATACATGTCTATCGCTTTCCAGAATGCGGCAAATCTTAACCTTGACGCATATATAGTTTCTGCCGGAACGATCACTATGTTCCTGCTGTCTTATGGAAAAAAAGCGACTGATTTTCTTAAATATCTTCCAAAAGAAAAAACAATAGTAATTGAAGATAAAATAGAAGGCTATCACTGTATCTATAAAGATAACAAACCCGGAATACGCCTGGTTATGAAGCACCTGATCGAAACTCTGGGCTTAAAAAAGATCGCCTTTATTTCCGGTCCGGAAAACAGTTTCGGTGCAAGAGGAAGGGCTGAAGCCTTTTATGAGGAAATGAAAGCTCATGGGCTGGAAGTACCTGAATACGCTTTTACCTATGGTGATTTCAGAGGTGCATGCTATAACGAAATTGATAAAGTTGTAAGCAGTTATCCCGGTCTGGAGGCACTTGTCTGTGCAAATGACCTTATTGCTATCACTGCTTTCAGTGTACTCAGAGCTCACGGGCTGGAACCGGGGCGTGATGTTGCAGTCACAGGACATGACGATTTTCCTGATGCCGCTTTTTCCACACCGCCGCTTACCACAGTCCGCCTTTCTTCTCACAATATTGGATATGTTGCCGGCAAAAAAGCCATTGAATATCTCGACCACGGAACAGTTCCGGACGGAAGTATTTCAGGCAGCCTGATAATCCGCCGTTCAACAGGAGGCTCTCTCGGTTCCCAGAATAAGAGATATATGAGTTTGATCGAGCAGCGTCCCTGGCAAATCGAACAGATCACAGAGGAGATTTTAAGCCACTGCACTTCAGGAATTGAAATGAGCAGGGAAGATATTTTCTTTCGGAAGATAAGCAAAATGGTTTCCGATGTGACACGGATCTACGACACGAGTTACAGTATAAGTCCGTTTATCAATTTTACAGAAGTATCCAATAAAAGGTTAAAGGAAATAGATTTCAGTATTGACAGCTTTCAGGAAGAGATGAACGCTTTTATCAAGGCACTCGTAACTTCTGATATCGGAGCAAAAAGAGAGAGAGCCATTAAACTCCTTCTCGACTTTAACATTGGAATGACAGCCGGTCTGAATTCACGTTCAAGAAATTCAGAGAGAACCTTCAGAGAACAGAGCTATCTCATGAGCCGCATGGCCGGAAGTGCACTTCTTGCAAACGTAAGTGAGACAGATGCTTATACATCCATGTTTGAGCGGATGATAGATCTGGGATTTTCAAAGGCCGAAATACTCCTTTTCGAGGAGCCGGTAAATTACTCAGAGGATGAAGGCATATACATTCCTCACAGGCTTTTCCGCAAGGCAGCTTATGATGACAGCGGAATTTATGTTGCCAATGACGATGGAGAAAACGTTCACTATAAATCTTTGATTGAAAATTTCATAAAACGGGAACCCGTAGAAGAAACAGTCTGCGGATCAATGGGGCTTTACGACAATCACCAGCTTATCGGTCTTCTTATTGCCGGACTTGGTTCTTCGGACATGACTTCATTTTACTACGCCTCGCTTCAGGTGACCTACGTTCTCCGTCATATAGAAATTCTGGATTCTGAGAAAGAGCTGATCAAACTGCTGAATCACTCTAACAGTAAGCTCCTTGCAGAAGCCAATCAGGACCCTCTCACAGGGCTCCTGAACAGAAGAGGTTTCAAAGAAGCTGCATCGATGCTTTTCAGATCATCACATGGACGGAAAGCTGCCGTTTTCTATATGGATATGGATTACTTCAAGGAGATCAATGATAACTACGGACATGACGAGGGCGACCGTGCTATCCGCTGCATGTCTATCATCCTTCAGAATACATTTACAGCCAGCGACTCTCTCATAAGCCGTTACGGAGGCGATGAATTTGTAGCCCTTGCATTCGTGGATATGGGCGAGAGTGCAGATGATATTAAAGAGAAGCTTGTCTCAGAAGTTGATCGTTTCAACTTAAGCCGATTTAAAGAATACCAGCTTGAGATCAGTGCCGGTGCGGCAGTTTTTGAGATCGGGCCTGATACAGATCTCAATATCGTTTTGGGCGAAGCAGACAGCCTGCTTTATGAAGAGAAAGAGAAGCACCATGCTTTAAGGTAAGCAAAGGGGGGACGGCAAAACCGTCCCCCTCTTTTTTATAACTGCTTCGTATAAATTTCTCCTTCCTTTACAAAACCGACTTTAAGCAGGTATTCTTCGTGGTTTACCGCTTTTTTGCCAAAAACAACTTTTTTCATTCCAAAATCTTTTAAGTCTTTATAAAAAGCATTACCAACTGAACAGTCTCTGTATGCCGGAGTCGTATAATCTATCGAAATGTCTAATATATCATCCTTTTCAACACCTGCGGTTATTCCTACAGTAGTATCGCCGTTCATGAGAAGATATATCGCATTTTCTTCAGTTATTCCGTTAAAGTAAGGAAAATAATTCTTTATATCCTTCAGATATTTTTCAATGAATCTGACCGCATAAACATCTGTTACCGACGCCTTCACCATAGTATAGTTATCCGTGGTTGCCAGCAGTTTTCTCATATTTATGATATTAATGATTATCAGCGCCATATTCATGACGGCCGTAGGATATGAATGTATGATAAGGGCATAGACAGTAAATATGGTACTTCCAATAGTATTGATCACCCTGAGTTTCATGACCGACGTCATCAGCATCGATATCACGACAAGAAGAGAACCAAAATATCCAACCATTTCAATTATCATATTTGAATACATAATCTCCACCTCATAAATTCCAAAAAAGACTTTTTTTTTCCTTACATCCTATATATAACAGCGTTTTGTACATTTTTCAAGCAATATATGTCAATCGAAATAATTTTTTGTAACATAGTACTAAATTTAGTCCACAATTATCTCTATAGTCGCTTGAAATAAAGTCATTATAAGATTAAAATGAAATGGAGAGTCTTAGATTATTTCTATGCAAGTTTTGACCTTTTATGTCATAGATGAAGGGAGATTTATAACATGATTGCAACCTTGATCCCTCTGTTCAGAGCAGACATGACTGTCGGTTCCTATTCCGTTCGGGCACAGAAAGACAATCATCTTCTTGATGGTTCACTGGAGGGCTACGGACGATATGATGGTGCCGGAAATGTGTCGGAGCTTGATGTTGTAAATTCGATGGGTGTGGAGGCGCTTGCCGGAAACCGGACAGTTTTTGTTCCGGTAAACAAGATCTCTATTTTTTCCGATATTGCTTCCATGTGCAAAGTTCCGGTATCGCAGATCATCCTTCTCATGGATAATACTATCCCGCCTACGGAACAGTATGTAAACAGAATAAAAGAACTCAGGGAATCCGGTTTTTCCTTTGGTATAAAGAAACTCGCAATGGGGGATTTTCTGTCTTATAATGAGATACTGAAGGTCTGCGATTATGTTTTCCTCAACAGGGAAAACAAAGATATCGAAAAGAGCCGCCAGCTTCTCAGCATCAAATACAGAAAGCTTAAGCTTTGTGCTGTAAACATAAACACTCCCGAAGAAAAAGAGGAGCTGGACAAGCACGGAACTTACGACCTTTACGAGGGTAAATTCTTCAGAATTCCCGTTGTTGATGCCGACAGTGACATCAACCCCCTGAAGTTCAACTATGTGAAGCTTTTCAATACGGTAAATGCTCCTGATTTTGATCTTTCGGATGCAGCAGATGTTATCGGTGAGGATACGGCACTTGTCATTTCACTTCTTGAAATGGTTAACAAGATGACGGTTAATTCCGGAATCAAATCCGTTCGCCATGCGACTGCAATGCTCGGCCAGAAAGAGCTCCGCCGCTGGATCGATACAGCGCTTGCAAAAGAGCTTTGTGCGGACAAGCCCAGTGAGATCACCCGTATGTCTATGATCAGAGCTATGTTTGCTGAAAATCTTGCACCGGAATTTGAAATTGCAAATTTAAGTCAGGAACTTTTCCTCATGGGAATGTTCTCGCTTATAGATGTAATGCTTAACAAGCCTATGGAAGAGGCTCTTAAGATACTAAACGTTAATAAGAATATCAACAATGCCCTTATTAACAAGTCCGGTCCTCTTTATCCTGTATTGGAATTTGCAGCTGCTTATGAAAATGCAGACTGGGCTGAAGTTTCAAGGATCATGGTACTGCGCAATCTTGATATTGACAGGATATATAAAGCTTACCTTGACGCCCTTAAATGGTACAGGGATCTGATCAGAAAGATTGATTATCCCATAGAATTCGAACTGGATACTGCAGAAGTTTAAACTTCCTTCTTCTTAAAATCTCAAAAAGACTTTCTGTAACCGGTATTTACGGTAACAGAAAGTCTTTTACATTCTACAGGGTTACTTCCTCAAGTCCTTCAAAATTCAGTATCTGTATCCTGCTCTTTCCCACGCGCTTTATAAGGCCCTCATCAGAAAGTTCTTTTATCTTCCTGCTGGCGGTTTCCGGTCTCATCGAAAGACTCGCCGCAATGTCCTCAAGCCTTAAATCGATCGTTTCTTCATGATCACGCTTTTCCCTGTAGAGGAGAAAAGCCGCAAGTCTTGCCTTCGGGTCTTTTGTCGAAAGCAGAAGGTTACGTTCATTGGCATCATGAAGCTTTCTTGAAAGAAGAGCGATTATATTTAATGCCACATGAAAGTCGCTTAAAACTTTAACAAAGTCAGACCTGTAAATAATACACACAAATGTATTGACCATGCTCACCCCGGAATAAGGGAAACGGCTGTCTTCTATAAGCATTCCCTCCCATACGGTGTCATTTTTCGCAAAAATACCGACTATCTGCTCTCTTCCTTCGGCATCAAAACGTGTAAGCTTAAGCTTTCCCTTTAATATGATATATATCGCATCAACACTGTCACCTTCATGAAAAAGATAACTTCCCCTGCGGACACGCCTGAGCTCCGATTTTTCTAAAAGCTTTGTTTTTTCTTCTTCCGGCATGCTTGCCAGAAAAGGTATATTTTCAGTGCTGCACTCTTTCACAACACCAAGCCATTCTTCATCAGTCATTCTTTATGATCAATCCTTCCTATACTTTTTTCATTTTTGAGTTAAATCAAAAATCATTTTACTATTTATTCGGAACAAGCGCAAGATGTTTTTGTATACAAATATAAAAACTTTCACTTGACTTGTCGGCTGGAAAAGTATATATATTTAATAAGCATTTTTTTCAATAAAGGATGGTATTCCAATGAAAATAGAGAAAGTAAACGACCACCAGATCCGATGCACTCTTACAAAATCAGATCTGGCTGAACGCGAATTAAAAATAAGTGAACTTGCCTATGGTACTGAGAAAGCGAAATCTCTTTTTCGTGATATGATGCAGCAGGCAGCTTATCAGTTCGGCTTTGAAGCAGATGATATCCCGCTTATGATAGAAGCTATTCCTCTTTCCGGAGAGACTATCGTTCTCATAATAACCAAAGTTGAAAATCCGGAGGAGCTCGATACGAGATTTTCGAAATTTGCTCCTTCTGTTAACGACGATGATAACGATATAGTAAATGCCCTGACAACCTCAGGTGCAGATGACGTGCTTGATATGTTCAGGAAGCTCAGGGGTATCAGTTCTGATGACAGTAAAGATAAGCAGAAAGCGCTTTCTTTACCGAGAAAAAGCAAGCGCAGCGGTCGCGGTGAGCTTCAGATAACCGTTCCCGTTGATATCGTAAAATGCTATTCATTCGAAAGCATTGACGAAGTTGCAAGGCTTGCCCGTATTGTAGACGGCTTCTACAACGGAACAAACACCCTCTACAGAAGCGACGAAGATTCGCTTTATTACCTGATAATCCGTAAAGCACAGCACACACCCGAAGATTTTAACAAAGTCTGCAACATCATCACTGAGTATGCACGCAGCGAAGATTATAAAGCTTCCGACGAAGCATACTTAAACGAGCACTGCGAGCTGATCATCAGTAACACAGCTCTCCAGCAGATGGTTCAGGCATAAAGGATAATATAAAGTCATCAGCTTAGTATTTTGAGCTGATGGCTTTTTTTACGAATTTTTTTTGATACAATATTAAATTTTTCTGAAAAAAGGCTAATCTTTTTCTAATATACGTCCGATATAGACATTGGATTTCCAGATTATTCCCCAAATAAAACTAAAAAGAGAGGGTGTATTTCCATGAAGAGAAAACAGGCTTCACATCTTTTACAGCTTGCCGCCGTCTCAACTTCTGTTCTTATCTTTTTGAACGGCTGTGCTCTTAAACCTTTCGGGAATGCAAAAACCGTCAGCGAAGATGCAGTGTCCGAAAACATCAGTATAAGTCTCCTTAACAGTAAATCCGAGGTTGCCTCGCAAATAGATAAACTTGCTGCCGCCTATCAGAGCGAGAGCGGTGTAAATGTTGAAGTCCGTACAGTTCCCTCCGGTGTGGACTCACAGGCATTGCTCAAGGGGCTTTATCTTGCTGACAACATTCCGGATATAATAGTCTGCGAGTCCTCCGGATTCGCTAACTGGGATGGTCTTCTGGAAGATATGAGTTCCGAAGAATGGGTAAAAGACACAGACTCCGCTTACAAGAGCAGCGAATACGGAGTAATAGGTTTTCCCTATACAACAGAAGCAATAGGTCTAAGCTATAATGCCGATATCCTTGAAAAGGCAGGCGTTGATCCGGCAGCTATCACAGGTCCGGAGTCTTTTGAAGCTGCCTTAAAGAAAATTGATGAACAGAAATCTTCATTGGGACTCACTGCTGCTGTCGGCTATTCAACAAATCTGGAAAGCCTCTACTGGTCAAGCGGGAATCATCTTTTCGGAAATTACATTGATGCAGGTCTTGAACGAACCGACACGACTTACATCGATATGCTCAATGATTCAAAATCACTGGATGAACAACGATTTAAAAAATTCATCGATTATATCTATATAATGCAGCATTATTGCGATCAAAAGCTGCTGCTTGACGGAACTTACGAAGAACAGGTTAAAAACTTTGCATCCGGGAAATATGCCTTTGTAACTCAGGGATCATGGATCGGGGCTCTTCTTATCGGTGAACACGCTGAAGAATATAAGGCTGCCGGAAATTTCAAGGTGGGAATGATCCCTTATACTTTCGACGAAGGAATAGACACGATCCTCACAAGTCCGCCCTCATGGTGGGCAGTACCCAAAGAAGGTAATACAGAGGCTGCAAAAGCATTTCTCCAATGGTGTGCCGGAGACAGCGCCCAGAAAATACTTGTTGAGGATGCAGGCTTTATAAGTCCTTTCAAATCCTGCAAGTATGTTGCTTCAGACCCTTTTGCACAAACCGTAAGCAGCTATCTTGCCTCCGGAAAAACCTCTTCATGGCACTGGATGGACATGGAAGAAGGTATGGGACAGAACGTTATTGCCCCGGGACTCTATGATTTCGCCAGAGGTGCCATAGACTCAACAGGCCTGTATTACGTTCTCAACGACAATATCGAAAAATACTGAGAAGGGAGCCAGCGATGAATAAATCAGACAAAAAAAACCTGCAAAAGCCGCTCTTCTTCAACACCATAATGTTCAGACTGAGCGCCATAAACATCATTCTTCTTTTAGCTTTCATACTGGTCATCAGCCTGATCTCATCTGCGATGAAAAAGAGCACTGTCACAAGTAAGGCAATGTCCCAGGAAGTTATTTCTTTAAGCTATAAAGAGGGACAGCTGAAAACCGATATAATGTCTCTTTTTGATCAGGCAACCGGTTATATAAGATCCGATGCCGTTGAAACAAAAGAAGCTCTTAAATCAGGAATAGAAACCGTCAGAAACGATATAAACAGCGATCTTTCCGGAGTCCGTGAGGAGCTTAAAACAAACGGCAACGAAAAGGCACTTGCCGAAATGGATGAGATCGATGCGATCTATAAAAGGCTCAACTCTCTTATAGATACGGCAATGACGCAGAGTGACAGTGACGGCCAGAAAGATAAAGCTTACGATACTCTTTTTGACAGGGCCGAGATACAGAAAGTTGCTATTTTTCATGCATGCAAAGCTATCGATGATGCTGTTGAAAAATCCGCTGCCGATACTGCAGATACAATGGATGCCCTTTATGATCGCGGAATGCGTATCTCTGTCTTAGGACTTATCGTTACTGTAATGCTCATCCTGATAAGCTTCGCCTTCAGCTACGGAAGCATCATCAGGAAGATACGCTCTATCGCTGATGAAGTCAGCGCCATCATATCCGATATTGAAAATAATAAGGGAGATCTTACAAGACGTATACGCACGAAAACCCATTCCGAACTTCTGCTTATTGTAAACGGTATAAATCATTTTATAGAATCACTGCAGTTTATAATGCGGGATGTAAAGGACGGTATAAATGTACTTGCTGACTCTTCCTCAGAAGTTAATTCCCAGCTTGCCCTTGCAAGTGACAATGTTTCCAATACTTCCGCAAGCATGGAGGAACTGTCTGCCGGCATGGAGTCTATCAGCAGCACTATAGATTCCATCAATTTACAGGTTGAAAACGTCCGGAATGCTGCAGACGCCATTAGCTCTGAAGCCGGTGAAAGAAACTCCACGGTAACAGAAATACGTTCCGATGCTGATGAGATAAAAGCAGAAGTTTCCAGAATGAAAGAAAATGCTGCCAGAAAAGTAAGTGAACTCAGCGGAACTCTTTCAAAATCTGTCGAAGACTCAAAAGCCGTTGAACGTATCAATGAACTTACCAACGTTATTCTCGATATATCAGCCCAGACTAACCTTCTGGCGCTCAATGCTTCTATTGAAGCCGCAAGAGCCGGAGAAGCAGGAAAAGGCTTTGCTGTAGTTGCAATGGAGATCAGTTCCCTTGCTGCAAACAGCAGGGATACCGCAGGAACCATCCGCGAGATCAGCAGCTCTGTGACGGACTCAGTTGCGGAACTCGCTTCCAATGCAGAGGAAGTCCTTAACTTTATTAATACCACTGTAACCAAAGATTATGACAGTTTCGTTGAAACCGGAAATAAGTATGAAGACACTGCAGTTGCCATGTCCGACATGCTTGCAACCTTCAATGAAAAGGCTGACAATCTCCACGAGATCATGGAAAGAATGTCCGGAAGCATAGAAAACGTGACCGGATCTATCCATGAAAGTACGAAGGCCATTAATGTATCTGCCGAAAGCTCAGGCGAGATCGTAGAGGAAATAAAAGGGATTTCCTCTGCTGTTAAACAGAATAATGAAGTTAATGAACGACTCGAAAAAGCTGCTGCAAGATTTGTTAATCTTTAATAAACTCATTTTGCCGGGCGATTTCTCTTCTTTGATCATAGCAATTTTTCAGTAGTATCCTGCTTTCTTCACGCAGTATTCTGTGGTAGTTTGATCATTTATACTTTAAACTTGTCTCCTAAGAGGTATATTTTCTTATGGAGGATAAATGAGTATGTTTAAGATAAGCAGGTCAAATTCCACACGGATACTGACTGCAGTTTTATCTGCAGCGTTAACTTTATCATGCGCTCCGTCTCTCGTCAGCGCTTATGCTTCTTCAGAGACAGCATCAACTGCAGTCACGGGAACTATCAAGTTCACAGAAGGTTCCGGCTACGAAGAAGGTCTTTATGCTGAATGGAAACCGGTATACGGTGCAAAAGGCTACAAGGCTTCCTATTCATCCAACGGATCGGATTATACATACATAGACGATGAACTCATCAGAAGCTATGGAAATTATATACGTGCCGATGCTGTCGGTCTGAGTGCAGGCAGTTACAGCCTAAGGGTTGAAGCTCTTGATGCAGACGGAAGCATCATTTCTTCAAAAGTAAAAGAAGATCTGGAAGTTATTCCTTACGACCGAAGCGGTTTTGCCTTTTCAAAAGACTCGGTGTTTTCCGACATGCCGGGTGCCTACAAAGAGGACGGAACTCTTAAAGACAATGCCAAGGTTATTTACGTT
>CAJORC010000092.1 GCA_905236615.1 uncultured Lachnospiraceae bacterium | reverse complement strand
GGGAAACGGTGATGCATTTATTTATGGAGGGAATTTAATATGTCAACAGTAACTTTGAAATTCGATTCAGTAGATCAGCTTCGCAAATTCAACAAGACAATGGCCACACTTCCGGGTGATTTCGATATGGAACAGGGCAGATATTATATCGATGCAAAATCAATCATGGGCATTATGAGCTTAAACTTAAAGAAGCCCATCGATCTTCACTTCCAGGCAGAAGGTCAGGAAAAGACAAAAATAATTTCAGCAATGGACGAGTTCGCTTTTAAGCGCGTTGGTTAATTGCTTATTATATCAGATAAGCCGCAGGATCTTCTCCTGCGGCTTATCTTTTTGTAAAAGAGAGGTGTATATAAAAGTTGATTGCTGCTTAATTCATAGGGGATTGCAGCGCAATTTCCTATGAATCAAAAACTGTCTGCAGCATATATACACTACAGACAGTTGCTAAGTTAAAAAATTAACTGAAATTTGTAACCAGGCTTGCGATCCTTGCAAGGAAAAGGACAAATATCATCCACATTATAGGGCTCACGTCTTTTGACTTTCCTGTGAAGACTTTGATGATCACCCATGAAACAATGGCAAACATGATTCCGTTTGCTATAGAATATGTAAGAGGCATTACCAGAAGTGCCATGTAAGCACCAAATGTATCAGCCACATCTCCGTCAAATTTGATCTGCTTTGTACTTGAAACCATGAGCATACCTACATAAATAAGTGCCGGTGCTGTTGCAAATGAAGGAATTGCAAGGAAAAGCGGGCTGAGTACAAGCGATATAAGGAAGAAGAATCCCGTTGCCACCGCTGTAAGTCCTGTTCTTCCGCCTGCTGCAACACCTGCAGATGACTCAACGAAACTCGTGATAGTTGATGTACCGAGACATGCACCAAATACAGTTCCGACAGCGTCAGCCATGAATACTTTTCCTACTCTCGGAAGCTTTCCGTCCTTATCAAGAAGCCCTGCTTTATCTGCCACGCCTACCACAGTTCCAACCGTGTCAAACATATCCACAAAAAGGAAGCTGAAAAGTATAGCTATGAACTGAACCATATGTGATCCAACCCATCCGAAATTAAACTTGAAAGCTGTCTCTGAAACTCCGCTTAAGTTTATTCCTGCAGAGAAATCCGGGAAACAGTTTCCCGAATACCATCCGATCGACTGGGCTATCATGCCAAATATCCATGTAACTACGATGCCGATAAGAACTGAACCTTTTATCTGATAATGCGAAAGGATAACGATTATAAGTGTTCCTATAAGGCAAAGCGCAACCTCTGCCGTTGCAAAGCTGCCGAGATCAACAAGTGTTGAATCGCTGTTTACTACAATACCTGCTCCCTGAAGACCGATAAATGCAACGAAAAGTCCGATACCTGCCGAGATACCGTATTTTAAGTTCTGGGGAATTCCGTTAATGATCTGCTCTCTGAACTTAAATACCGAGATAAATATGAATATCAGACCCTCGCAAAGTACTGCGGTAAGGCAGATGGTAAACGGGTCTTTCTCATTTGCAAGCTCTCCTAAGCATACGGTGTAAGCAAAGTATGCATTGAGACCCAGTCCTGCTGAAAGGGCTATCGGGTAGTTTGCCATAAATCCCATAATAAACGTTGCTACCGCTGATGCTACCGCAGTTGCGAAAAATACTCCTCCGGGATTCATAACCGTTCCGAGAATACTCGGGTTTACAGCAAGGATATAAGCCATTGACAAGAATGTTGTAAGTCCCGCAATGATCTCTGTCTTCACCGTTGTACCATGTTCTTTAAGGTGAAATAATTGTTCTAACATATTTTCTCCTTCTCTCAAATAAAAATTGTCGTCTGCCGGGCATAAAATGCTCAAACAGACGACAATATTTTACATCAGCGATATATAAAAGTCTACACAGCAGAAATATTTCTTGTGGCTATTACATTTACACCGGTTCCCGCAACGTTTTCCACTATCACGTCACCTATCTTTACCGGTGCTGACGGATGGGCTGCATCAATATCCTTCATCACATCAAATATCTTGTCCTTCGGGATATCGTTAGCGGTCTTTACAGAAAGCCTCGGTTTATCACCGCCGCTTATAACAACTGTTGAGGTAACGATCCTTGTGGGATTTGTTACTTCCTTTCTTGCGTAAACATCACCCTTCTGGCAGGTGTTGCCCTTTACGCTCTTTACCTCTCCGCCGTCAAGTTCAACTGTTATCTGGCATCCCATAGGGCAGCCGATACAGGTTAATTCTCTCGTTTCCATTGTCTGCCTCCTTATTCCTTTTCAATCTTCACAGTGATTGTCTTAAGTCCTGCATGTTCTTCCAGGGCAGACTTCTTTAAGATCACCTGCTCCATCTCGCCGGGTGCCATTATCTTTTTCTTTATGTGCATTACTCTTTCATCATCAAAGTAAACACTTACATAGGAATCCTGAAAAACCGCACCAACACGGAAGCGGACAGTTAAGAGATCTCCCATTCTCTCTGTATTTACAGTAGAAGGTACTGTATATCTCGCGCCTTCAACAGCCTTTATCTCTATTCCCTTTTCATCGGAAATATCCTTGCAGCCGTTCTTCACAAATGCAGAAGCATTTTCTCCGGCCAGAGCAGCTTCCTGTGAAACGAAGTCAACGAGATCATGAACATGAAGTACATTTCCGCAGGCAAATACACCGGGGATCGATGTCTCAAGGCTCTCATTGACAATGGGACCGTTTGTAACAGGGTTCATCTCTACCCCCGTGCTTCTTGAAAGCTCATTCTCGGGAATAAGTCCGCAGGATAAGAGCAGCGTATCACAGGTGTATCTCTCTTCTGTTCCGGGAATCGGCTTTCCATCCGATCCGACTTCAGCGATTGTTACAGCTGAAAGATGCTCTTTTCCTTCTATATCAACTACTGTATGCGAAAGCTTAAGCGGTATTCCGAAATCATCAAGACATTGGACAATATTTCTCTTTAATCCTCCCGAATAAGGCATGAGTTCTGCAACAACCTTAACCTTTGCGCCTTCGAGAGTCATACGGCGTGCCATTATAAGTCCTATGTCACCGGATCCTAAGATAACAACTTCACGTCCGGGCATGTAGCCTTCGATATTTACAAGCCTCTGGGCTGTACCTGCAGAAAAGATTCCCGAAGGACGATATCCCGGAATGTTCAGGGCTCCTCTGGGTCTTTCCCTGCATCCCATCGCAAGGATAACTGCTCCTGCCTCGATCTGGAACATTCCGTCTTCGCGGTTCATCGCAGTTACGACTCTTTCAGGCGAAATATCCATTACCATTGTATTGAGCTTATACTCGATCTTCTCTTCAAATACCTGCTCCATGAAACGGTATGCATATTCGGGACCCGTAAGCTCTTCCTTGAAAGTATGAAGTCCGAATCCGTTATGTATGCACTGGTTTAAGATACCTCCGAGTTCGTGGTCACGTTCAAGGATAAGTATCTTCTCTGTTCCGCTCTTTCTTGCACTTACAGCAGCAGCAAGTCCTGCAGGACCTCCGCCGATAATTACGATATCATATTTAAGCATCAGTCCTCGCCTCCTTTTGTCCTCTCAAGCACGATATTTGATCTTCCGCCGCTCTTTGTGATCTCCTCCATAGGAATGCCGAGTTCCCTGTTGATGATCTCCATAGTTCTCGGTGAGCAGAAACCTGCCTGGCATCTTCCCATTCCGGCTCTTACTCTTCTCTTAACTCCGTCAAGTGATCTTGCACCCAGCGGACGATGAATTGCATCAAGGATCTCTCCTTCGGTAATGGACTCACATCTGCATACGATAGTGCCGTAAGCGGGATTCTTCTTTATGAGTTCATTTCTCTCTTCTATCGAAAGGTTCTTTGTCTCAACGATTCCCTTTCTCGTTCCGATCCAGTCAGCTTTTTCCTTTAATCCAAGCTTTTCCTTAAACATTCTTCCAACCATGCGTCCGATTGCCGGCGAACTTGTAAGTCCCGGTGATTCGATACCTGCGCAGTCGAAGAAGCCCGGTGCCTCATCAACCCAGTTGATGATAAACTCATGATTATCCTCGTGGGCTCTGAGTCCCGCAAAGGAAGTGATCACTTTTCTTCCGATAGGAAGGTTCTTAACATGCATTCCTGCCTTTGCCATGAGATCACTGATACCGGCAGCAGTTGTTGCAGTTGCTTCCTTATCTTCTATATCTATAGCTGTAGGTCCAACTATAAGGTTTCCATGAACTGTAGGTGAAACCAGTACGCCCTTTCCGAGTTTTGTGGGCTGCGGGAATATCGTATGACTTACAAAATCACCCATCTCATGGTCAAGGAGACAGTAATCACCACGTCTTGGTGTGATATGTATCTTTTTATCGGCAACCATGTTATGGAATTTATCAGCATAAACTCCTGCTGCATTTATGACATATCTTGTCTTATACTCTCCGTTATTCGTGCGAAGATGCCAGATATTATCCTCATCGGATTTAAGAGTCTGAACCTCTGTGTTAAAGAAGAAGTCAACTCCGTTGACATTTGCATTCTCCGCCATTGCGATATTAAGTATGAAAGGACACACTATTCCGCCTGTCGGTGCATATAATGCTCCCTCTACATTATCCGAAAGGTTGGGCTCCATTTCGAGGACCTCTTCCTTCGACAATATCTTAAGATCCTTTACACCATTTGCTATACCTCTGTTGTAAAGGTCTTTAAGTCCGTCAAGTTCCTCCTTGTGTATGCATACAACAAGTGAACCATTTCGTTTGAAAGGAATATCAAGATCACGCGCCAGATCGTCCATCATCTCGTTTCCTTCAACATTAAGTTTTGCCATCAGTGAGCCTTCGGCAGCATCAAAACCTGCATGTATTATTGCACTGTTTGCCTTTGAGGTTCCCGAGCATACATCCTCTCCTTTTTCAAGAACGCATACATTAAGGTCACTATAGCGTGACAATTCGCGCGCCACTGCACTGCCTGTGACTCCCGCGCCGATAATTACGACATCATAGATCACTTTCAGTTTCTCCTTTCGTCATCTTCCTTTTTATCATCAGTAATGAAAAGAAAAGAGTCGGAAATAGTGCACATTTCCCATGTGCTCATACCCCGACTCTCTTTTCTTCGTCAAAATATTCTGTTAAATTTAATTCTAATTCATTTACTTGTGCAAGTCAACCAGCAATTAGCCAAACATCTGAGCTGCTGCAAGTGCATTATAAAGAAGAGAAGCAACAACAGCGCCGCAGATAGGTGCTACAAGCGGAATCCATCCATATCCCCAGTTTGCATTCTTCTTGCCAAAGTTAGGTGCAAGAAGCTGATATGCCAGACGGGGAGCTGAATCTCTTGCTGCGTTCATAGCATATCCTGTAAGTCCTCCGAAAGAAGCGCCACATGCAACGATTACGCCGTAAACGAGAACCCATACGACACGATCTTCGCCTGCAGGTATAAGTGCAAGAGTGAATACAAGAACAAATGTAGCAACGAACTCTGAAAGGAAGTTCAGGGCTACGTTAGGAATTGAAGGTCCTGTGCAGAAGCAGCCTCTTACAACATCGTCATTAGCTGTGGCTTTGATATGATCGCCATACAGGATAATGAGGATAGCTGCACCAATGAAACCTCCGAGAAGCTGTGCAACGATCTGGCCGCCAACGGTGCTCCAGTCACCGCTTCTTAATGCAGCGCCTATCGTTACAGCCGGGTTGAATGCCGAACCGCAGCCAACGAAATTGCTCATTGCAAATGCCGGAACCATAACTGCCATTCCCCATCCTATAAGGATGTAAACAGCTCCACCACCCTTAAATCCTGACTTCTCAAGATTAACGTTGCAGCATACACCGTCTCCGAGGAGAACCAGTATAGCAGTTCCAATGAATTCAGCAATATAAGCCTGCATAAACTAAAACCTCCTTTTTTTGAAAAAATTATCCGGCCTGCCCATTCAGGCCTTCGTTTCCTGTCTCCGCCGGAGACATCAGGCACTCCGGCGGAAACAGTTAAAACCATTGATTAAATTACTTTGCCCATCCGAGGGTGGTATTAACAGCCTTCTTCCAGCCCTTGAGCTTCTCATCACGGGCAGCCGCATCCATATCGGGCTTGAACTCCCTGTCGATAGCCCAGTTCTTGATAACGTCTTCCTTGCTTGACCAGAAGCCAACTGCAAGGCCTGCCAGGTAGGAAGCACCCATAGCTGTAGTCTCTACACATACCGGACGATGTACCGGAGCGTT
>CAJORC010000091.1 GCA_905236615.1 uncultured Lachnospiraceae bacterium | reverse complement strand
CCGGCCTTAGTCTCAACCTTGACTGTATCGCCCTTTTTGTGACCAAGAAGAGCTTTTCCTACAGGAGACTCATTTGAAATCTTACCCTTAAGGCTGTTTGCCTCTGTGGAACCAACGATCCTGTACTCCATCTCATCCTTGAATTCCATGTCCATGATCTTAACTTTACAGCCGATACGGACTTTATTTCCGTCGCCTTCTTCATCAGTAACGACTTCAGCATGCTTAAGGATTGCCTCGATCTCGCCGATACGAGCTTCATACTCAGCCTGTTCAGCTTTAGCAGCATCATACTCAGCATTCTCGGACAGGTCTCCCTGCTCTCTTGCTTCCTGAATCTTCTTTGCGACTTCCTTTCTCTTGACGGTCTTGAGTTCTTCAAGCTCCGCCTCAAGCTTTTGTACACCTTCATAGGTGATAATGTTTTTCTTTACAACAGGCTGTGCATCCATATTTATTCTTCCTTTCTAAATGTATAAAAATTAATACAATTTTCGAAAAATTTCCGCTTTGCGCGTGATATTATATCCGCAAATAGTCTTTCTGTCAAGCATTTACCTGCCTCAAGTTTGCCTTTTTTTACAAGATTTACTATAATTGTCCTAAATACTGTTATCGAGGCTGATAATATGCACGAAATGAGTTATGTTGTAAAGCTTGTAAATCTCGCCCTTAAAAAATGCGAAGATGAAAATATTGCAAAGGTTCGTAAACTTGTCTGCGAAATCGGAGAGATGACAGGCATACTTCCTGAATATATGGTCAAATATTATAAGAGCGGTGTAAAGGATACGATGCTTAAAGATTCCGAGCTCGAATGCATTATGATCCCCGTAAGCGCTCATTGCGAAAGCTGCGGCGCCGAATACACTCCGGTAAAAGAGCACGACTATCTCTGCCCCGAATGCGGCAGTGGTCTTGCCAGAATCGTTCACGGAAGAGAATTTATATTAAAGGAGATAATAGCGGAAAATGAGTGAAGTAAGAATTATCGACCTGAAGGCGAATGTACTTGAAGACAATGACAAAAAAGCAGAAATGCTCAGAAGCAGGCTGAAGGAAAATAAAACCTTCCTGTTAAATCTTATGAGCTCTCCGGGTTCCGGAAAAACAACAACCCTGACACAGCTTATAAAGCTTTTGAAAAATGAATATAGAATAGCTGTAATGGAGGCTGATATCGACTCTGACGTTGATACAAAGCGCATAATCGAAGCCGGGGCCGATGCCATACAGCTTCATACCGGCGGTATGTGCCATCTTGATGCTGACATGACAGAGCAGGGTCTCAATTCCGTTAATTTCAAAGACTATGATCTTGTCATTCTTGAAAATGTCGGAAACCTCGTCTGTCCCGCGGAATTTGATACCGGAGCCAGCAAAAATGCTATGATACTCTCGATTCCGGAAGGAGACGACAAGCCCTTAAAATACCCTCTTATGTTCCAGATTTCGGATCTTGTCATCATCAATAAGATCGACGTTGCACCGTACTTTGACTTTGATATGGATAAGGCCGAAAAGAATATCCACGCGAGACATCCGGAGATTGACATTATCCCTATCTGCGCAAAGACCGGTGAAGGCGTGGAAAAACTCGCTGACTGGATCAGAACCGAGTTGTCTTCTGTATCAAAATAATCATTCTTAAACAAATCCGGGGACTATCTCGAGATCTGTCATCTCCCCGGATTTCGGATGCCTAAATTCCAGACGGCTGCATGAAAGGCATAGTCCTCCCCTGTAGTCGTCGGATGGATCTCCGTATTTCCTGTCTCCCATTATAGGTATTCCCGCATTCGAAAGCTGTACACGTATCTGATGATGGCGTCCGGTAAGAAGCCTTACTGAAAGAAGGTATCTGCCTTCTCCCATCGCTTTTTCAACCTTATATATAAGCTCCGCTTTCTTAGCATCTTTTGAGGATCTTTCATTTTCTTTTGCGACCCTCGACATATTACTGCCCTTCTGCCGTATGAGATAATCGGTAAGTTTCACTTCATCTCCGCCTAATTCAACAGGACTTTTCACGACAGCCGTGTAGGTCTTTTTAATATTTCCCGCCTGCAGCTCTTTTGAAAGTGCCGCTGCCGCATCTTTTCTTTTCGCAAAAAGAAGGATCCCCTCCACCGGCTGGTCAAGACGCATTATCATTGCGATATAAGCTGACTCGCCTTTTTTTGCAAGATAATTTCTCACGAGGCT
>CAJORC010000090.1 GCA_905236615.1 uncultured Lachnospiraceae bacterium | reverse complement strand
TGTTCATTATATTCCATGTTTATCTCTCTGATCTCTCTTGCCATCGATATAATCCCTGTAAATATCCCAGGGACTTCCGCCTCCAAGTTTATACATCGGTCAATAATCTTCCATATTTCGCCGCGTGCTTTTTCTTCCTTTGGAAATTATCCCGTTATCATTACATTTAGCAGCATTCCTACTGCATATATATCTGATTTTGAAAAGGATGCCCTCATTCCATATCCAAGCTGTTCCGGTGCAGCATAATACTGAGTACCCATGTATCTTGTATCATCCTTTTTCTCCGGATCAAACCACTTAGCAACATCCATATCAAGCAGCTCTTCTACTGTGATCCCTTCTATGTACTCTTCGAGAACAATAAGACAATTCTTACTCTCAAACAGATTTATTATCCTTGGCATATTTTCTAAAGGGTTTTCCATAAGAAACGTATAAATGCTCTTGTTATAATTTGAAAGAAATTTTTCTATGCAGTAATCTCCGGTTTCAGGATTCCTAACAAGTAGTATATCTTTTAATCTATTTCGTCAGTTTCTTTCAGTATACCACAAAACAACTCTTGATTTATAAAACAGTTTCCCATGTACACATTTCTTTCACAATAAGTAAATATTTTTACCATATTTAACTTATACAATAATGTCTCAGAATAAAAACTGTTACGAAGACAGATTTTTGGAGGATAAAATGCATAGAAGGACAATCAGAATAGTTGCATGCGCAATCGCGGTAGCGATGATGTCGGTTTCTTCCCTTAGCGGATGTGGAAGTTCAGTAAGCAGCAGCGAGAGTACAGAAATAACTGCTGCTTCAACTGAAAGCACAGAAGTAAATGAAATTGCCGGAAATAAGGGCGCACCGGGGGCGCCCGGAGATGCACCGGGAGGACCGGGAGGTGGTCCGGGAGGCGCGCAGGAAAGCAGTTCTAAAGTTTCAGTGATAGAAGGAGACTGGTCTTTTGATCTGATAACTACCGGTGAGGGTGACAATGCAACTGTGACAAGTACGATAACATACTATGCCGGTAAAACAGATGAAGTTGTCATAGTGCCAAGCGTTCTTGGCGGAGCACCTGTTACGGAGATTTCTTCTCAGGCATTTGGCCATCACGGAGAAATAATGGCTGTGTACGTTCCTGATACTGTAACCAAGGTTGATGAGTGGGCCTTCTATGACTTGAATACAGCTTCTATCATATCTTTTGCAAATCCTGATGTTGAGATAGATGATGCGGCATTTCAGAGCAGTGGCAATGCTGACCTTTATCTCCCGTCGGGAACATCGGTAAAAGAAGCCGGAGGCAAAACAGTTGTAACTGATGGAACTGAACTTCTTACAGTTGAAATAGAAAATGAAGAAGCGGCAGCAATTGCAGGCGGTAGTTATCTCAATGTGACTAAATCTTCAGATTACTCAATAACATCAGATGATATTGCTGCAATAGCCGTAAGTGCCAGCGGTGAAGCTTCGGATGTCAGCTATTCCAACGGCAGGGTAACTTTTAGCGGAGACGCTTATGTGGCTGAGGAAGAGGTCATAGAAGTTAATGAAAAGTTTGCCGATAAGGTAAGCGCAAATGACCTCATAAATACTCTCTGGTATCTTTCAGCAGACGATGCGAAAGAGCTGAATGAGAAAATAGCTTCCGATGAATCATACAGCGATGTTAAGTCGCTGTTTAACTACGAAGAAGGTTATTACTTAAATGGTAATAAGGTCGAGCTTGCAGATGACTGCGGTGCCTATGACGTAAAGACCGGAGAAGAAGTAAATAAAGACAGCGAAACGGCACACTATTCCGCAACAGGAGTCGGATCGTATAAATACATGGCTTATGAGGATACTGATAACGACGGAAAGATTGATGTTATCTACTATTCCCCCTATGGTGTAAACTACTCCTATGAAACAACTACTATATCAAGCACGAATGAAAATCTTGACGGTCTTAGTGCAAGAGATAAACTTAATCCGAATTATCTGGCATTTGCAAATGCGGTGCTGAAAGCAAGCGGAGAAGGAAATGACGTGCACGAGGACAGTCTTATTGCCGATAGTTCAAAGGATGGTGCAAAGGTTGAGGCTGCTA
>CAJORC010000089.1 GCA_905236615.1 uncultured Lachnospiraceae bacterium | reverse complement strand
TTCAGCGGCATCAGCCCAGTCTTTGAAAGCCTCTTCACCACGGTGGTCTTTTAAGCGGTAGTGCTCTGATATATAGTTTCCGAGATATGCGGAAACCTTCTTGGAACCGTTTAAGTTCATATGATCCCCGTTGTCTTTTGTGTCTGTTGACCAGTCAATGCCGATCTCATCGGTGAGCAGATTCATGTCAAGAAAATCGATTCCGTTTTTATCAGCCCATGCCTGAATTGAATTATGCCGTGAACGGTCATAGTTAACCGGACTTGGGATGGCGGCTATCAGGAGCTTGACATCATTCTTTTCGGCAAAATCCGTGATTTTTTTCAGATAAACGAGGTTATCATCGGAAATTTCGGAATCATTTTTGAGCCGGTCATGTTCCATATAATTAACATCTCCCGTGTAGGCAGTTATCTTTTCGGAATACTGAAATCCCTTCATTCCGTCAACATCGTCTTCATCGAGATCGTTGGTGTCTGATTCAAGGATACTCGGAAGGTATGCCTTGTAAAAAGTATGATAATGGAAAATCGGGAAGATATCTTCCACTAAATTTGTCGGGTGTGCAAAATCGTCTCTGTGCGGGCTTGAGTCGGAAAACATTACACAGGGCTCTATAACAATGAGGTCGGGCGTATGACGCTTGTAGGAAGTTTTGATGATAGAGCACTGATCGCAGAGCCTCATGGCACCGTCACTAACATCATAACTGCTTATGCCATGATTCTTAAAAATCTGAAGCGGTGATATTGCTCTGAAAACAAGACTGTTTCCGGTAAACATCACATCTATGGAGTCTTTGTCTTCGTGGGCAAGGTCTTCAAGTTTTTTGTCAGTATTGACAATGTCATATACCTCTCCGCCTTCGGGGCTTACGATCACAGAAACAATTGAAAGAAGAACAGCAAGGACTGTCAGGAAAAGACAGGCCCTTATCTTATTTTTATACTTATTAAATACATTTCTATCCATAAGATAAAATTATACTCTTATTTTTGGGTTGACACAACGAGTTAATAGAATTATTATAATTAGGTCAAATCCGGTATTCACCGATTAATTCCCCTTAGAAAAAAAGCTGACTGTAAAAATGAAAGGACTTTTATGGGCAGAAAATATGAATTTATCAGAGAGCTGGGAAGCGGCGGAATGAGCGTTGTTTATCTGGCACGTGATAAAAAACTATCCATGAGATGGACGATAAAAAAGATAGACGTAAGCGGCGGCGAGCATATAGCTGAAAGTGTTAAAAGAGAGGCGTTGGCGCTGAGGCGGCTTAGAACTGATAAAATAGCAAGGCTTGCAGACATATACAGGGAAGGAAACTATATATGTCTTTGCATGGAGTATGTAGAGGGACGGAACTTGAGGGAAATGATCAGATATGAGCCTGAAAGCGTTCGAAAAAATCTCTTAAAATGGACTGAGGAGCTTACTGATATCCTGCTGCTCCTTCATTCCATGAATCCGCCGCTGATATATCGTGATATGAAACCCGGAAATGTAATAGTTAAGCCGGATGGAAAGCTCTGCCTTATTGATTTCGGAGCGGCCAGATTGAAATCAGATGCGGCAAATGATGACAGTCCGACCGGGACAAAAGCCTATGCGCCGCCGGAGCAGTTTCTGGGCTTTGCGGATGAACGATCGGATATATATGCTTTGGGCAGGACAATAGAAAAGCTTGCAGGTAAAAGGATTCCGTTCGGACTGGGAAAGATAATTTCAAAAGCAACAGAAGATGATCCCGTGAAAAGGTATCAGTCTGTTCTTGAAATGAAAAAAGCCCTGAAGAGGTTAAAATTTTATAAAAAAGCCATTCCGGCAGCAGCAGTAATAATCGTGATGCTTGCAGCCGGAGTTTCGGGGATGAGGGGGATCGCCGCAAGGACAGGAAATTACAGGGAAGAGATAAGAAGCGAAAAAGAAGAAAATCTCAGACTTTTGATAGATAATGGAAAGACAGATGAAGCCTTGGGGAAGATCGATGAATATCTGATACGGTCTGACGGCAGTGACAATTCAAAGCTTTGCTATGAGGCAGGGCTGGCAGCATTTTTTGAACTTTCGGATTATGAAAAAGCGGGAGAGTATTTCGCCGCAGTCGATAAAAGAATAATTCCGGAAGCATCATTCTTAAAAAACATTTCAGAGGAACTTTCAGTCATTTCTGAAGATAAAACCCGACTAATTAAAGCAATTGAAGACTACAGGAAATTCAGCAGAAATAAAGAAGACAACAGGGATAAACTGAGTAATCTCTTATATATTGCGAAGACGGAATATATGATAAGCCCACTGGTATCCGGTGATATAAAGAACGAACTGCTGAAGAAGGCATTAGATGATGTAAGAACTGCGCAGGAGATAGCAGAAAGGATATCTGCAGATGCAGAATATGAAAGCAAAGTCCATGACCTTAAATATCTGCTTTTGAAGGATATGGGTTTTGAGGAAGATGCTCTGGAAGAAGGTAACGAATGGCTTGAAACTGCTGATGGAAGAAGGGATAAAGGAACTGCAGTAAAAAGGATTCTTGAAATGGACGAGATTTATGAAAGGTCAGGGGATGTGAAAAGCAGGCTGGATTTTTTGGAAAAGGCAGAGAAGATATATCCTTTTGATCTGGAAGAAATCTATATAAGACATCTGGAACTCCTGATCAACAGGGGAGAGAAAAAAGAGAAGATCGCAGAATTATTCGGGAATGCCCGTATTTGCGGAAATTTAGCGGAAAGAAAGGAATATAAGGAGCTTGAGAAAAAATTTAAGGACAAATATAAAGAGAAAAATCATGAATAAAAATATCAGAAGATCCCTGAAGATGGCATGTGTTATTACATTGCTGCTCAGCAGTCCGGTATTGGCGGAAGAGCGGGTAAGTCTGACCGATGCTGCAGGGCATGAGCTGATCATCGATGAGGACGGAAATTTAAAAATGACGGGAGACTGTATTTTTTCTATAAACGGGAACTATAAGGGAAAGCTTATGGTCATTGAGAAAAAAGATGGTAAGGACAATTTCGGCGAGATTGAAAACGGCAGATACAGAGTGAAATATACGGAAGAAAAGGATTTATCTTTCGTTATAGTTGATGAGGATAAGATGCTCTATCGTCCGGTAAACGGTCTGCCGGAAACAGTAAAGATACGGACTGCCGTAAATGAAAGCCTCTTTCCGAAGGCTGAATTCAGTTATGATGAGTCAGAGAAAAAGACTGATCATATGCTTATCAGCGGAAAGGAACCTTCTATAAAAATATATCCCACGGAAGGAATGGCTACCTTCTTAAAGGTAAGCTCTAAAAGGGGTGCTGAAAAAATAAGAATTACAGATGAGAATAATGAATATCATTTTGAGGAAGGTGCATATACGGTCGAGGTCTGGAATGAAGATGGTTTTGGGACGAGATATGATGCAGAGCTTCCTTTTGATAAATTCATTTATAAGAAAATCATCGAAAAGGAAAATACTGTGGGAGAAGGGCTAGAAGCAGTGGAAGAAACAGATGAAGAAAATCCCGAGATAAAAAGATTAACAGCTGAAATTGAAGAGGACAGACTGCTTATTAGGGGCAGATGCGAAGATGAGCTTTCAGGTATTGAGGAAGTCAGGATATATATTGACAGCGAAGAACTTCCGGTAATTAATAAGGATGGAGAATACAGGGCAGAAATTTCGCCGGAAATGATGGGAAAGGGAAAACACAGAATTTTATTCAAGGTAAAGGATAAAGCAGGGAACAGTGCTGAGAAAAAGATAGAATTTGAAACAGAGGATGATGAACCTCCGTTTGTAAGGATCAGCGGCTTTGAAAACATGGGTCTTTATTCCGATGATGTCGAGTTCAGGGCTGAAGCATCTGACGATGATCTTTCCGGAGCAGTCTGCATTGTGGAAAGAATGGATGCGGCGGGAAAGGTTTTATCAGAGAGCGAATATCCTCAGGGAATGATAAGACTCAGTGAAGAAGGTAATTACAGGGTTTGCATGGAGGCTGAGGATAAAAATGGGAATAAAGCCCGGGAGGAAAAATTCCTTACTATAGATAAGAAAGCACCTGAGATAGCAGATCTTTCGAATATCGATAAAAAATATCTGAAAAGTCTGTCACTCAGAAAAGATTTAAGCTTTCTGGCATCGGATATGACACTCTCGGGACTTGCGCTCTACTTAAACGGAAGGGAATATAACGGTGAGAAGATAGATTCGGCGGGGCATTATGTTTTAACCGTCAAGGCCAAAGATAAGGCGGGACACAGCAGTAATGCGGCAGCGGAATTTGTTATCCGGAGGAAACATAACTCCATTGACACAATAAAAAAATAAATGTTATAGTACAAGGATGAACTACAATTGATTTTTTGTTTTTGGGAGTTGCTATGTACAGAGATAATACAAAAACAGTAAAAATAGGTGACAGAGTTATAGGCGGCGGAAATCCGGTGCTTATACAGTCGATGACGAATACCAGAACAGATGATGTGGAAGCTACGGTTTCACAGATACTGCGGCTTGAGGAAGCGGGCTGTGAGCTCGTGCGCTGTACTGTACCTACAATTCAGTGCGCAGAGGCTTTCAAAGAGATAAAGAAAAGAATACATATACCCCTGATCGCAGATATTCATTTTGACTATAAAATGGCGATCGCCGCAATAGAAAACGGTGCAGATAAGATCAGGATAAATCCCGGCAATATCGGCGGCGAGGATAAGATTGCAGCAGTTGTAAAATGTGCCAAAGAGCATAACGTGCCGATAAGGGTAGGTGTGAATTCCGGTTCCCTTGAGAAGAACCTGATAGAAAAGTACGGCGGCGTTACGGCAGAGGGGCTCGTGGAGAGTGCACTCGATAAAGCGGCAATGATAGAAAGACATGATTACGACAATCTTGTCATATCCATAAAATCTTCGGATGTGCTTATGTGCATCAAGGCATATGAACTTGTTGCAGAAAAGTCAAAATATCCTCTTCATGTAGGTATTACAGAAGCCGGAACCGTTATGAGCGGAAATATAAAATCTTCCATAGGACTCGGTATAATCCTGCATGAGGGCATCGGCGATACGATCAGGGTATCCCTTACGGGAGATCCGGTCGAAGAGATCAGGAGCGGAAAGCTCATACTGAGAACTCTTGGACTCAGAAAAGGCGGAATAGAAGTTGTTTCATGTCCTACCTGCGGAAGAACGAGAATTAATCTTATAGAGCTTGCCAATGAGGTTGAGAAGATGGTACAGGGCTATGACCTTGATATAAAGGTTGCGGTTATGGGCTGTGCGGTTAACGGACCGGGAGAAGCCAGCGAGGCGGATCTTGGAGTTGCAGGCGGAGACGGAGAAGGTCTCCTCTTCAAAAAGGGTAAGATTATTAAGAAGCTTCCGGAGTCGGAATTATTGGAGGCATTAAAGGATGAGCTTGACAAAGCCGTTTTATGAGGTATTTCCAACATTGAAGCTTGAGGGAGAAGAGCA
>CAJORC010000088.1 GCA_905236615.1 uncultured Lachnospiraceae bacterium | reverse complement strand
TAATTAAGCAAAAATCAAGTTATAGATAATTCAATGCTTCTGACGGATGCGAAATAATGGCATCTGCATGGTTTTCTTCCAGCTCTTTCCTGTCACGGAATCCCCAGAGTACGCCGATCGTAAACATTCCCGCAGATTTACCTGTTTTCATATCGGTATTTGTATCGCCCAGATAAAGGCATTCGGAAGGTTCAACGCCAAACTCCTTTGCAATCAGCAGAGCTCCGTCCGGAGCGGGTTTTTTATTAAAACCTTCCTTCAGTCCGAGAATCTTATCAAACTTACCCGAAAGCCCTATCCCGTCAATAGTCCGGATAGCCTCCTCATGCGGCTTGTTTGAAAACACCGCTGTCTTCAGGCCTTTTCCTTTCAACGCGTCAAGCAGCTCAGGTATGCCCTCATAAGGACATGCATTGTAAAGGCAGTCAACCGCAAATATCTCTCTGTAACGATGATAAACTTTTTCAATAAACTCTTTATCATCTATATCATGTTCCTTTACAGCTCTTTCGATAAGAGTATAAGCACCGTCACCCACAAGAACCTTATAGTGTTCCTGCTCTATAGGCGAAAGGGAAAACTCCGCAAGAGTTTTATTTCCGCAATATGCGAGAGCTTCTATAGTGTTGCTTACTGTTCCGTCAAGATCAAATATCGCTGCTTTTTTCATCGTCAAATTTTGTTTCCGGTACAAATACTCTGTCCGGTACAAGTTCCTTTCGTATTTTTGCATTTTCTTCTGCTTCCACGGCAAACTGCTTCTGCGAATTCACGGCAGGCCGTCCGTGTCTGGAAGGTCTTAAGTAAGATCCGTCCGGCTGCAGTTCCGACGCTCTAATGTTGTCATCAAGTTCAGTCTGCAGAAAATGCCTTAAATCTTCTTTTAATTCAGGCTTTTCAACAGGGAAGCATATCTCAACCCTGCGGTCAAGATTTCTGGGCATCCAGTCCGCGGATCCCATATAAAACTCTTCCCGGCCTTCATTCAGAAAATAGAATATCCTGCTGTGCTCAAGGAAAAATCCTACTATGGAGCGAACCGAGATATTCTCCGAAACTCCCGGGATTCCCACCTTCAGGCAGCATATTCCCCTGACGATCAGCTCAATCTTTACACCCGCTGCCGACGCCCTATATAAAGCTTCAATTATATCAGGGTCACTGACCGAGTTCATCTTGGCAACGATATGAGCCTCACGCCCGTTCCTTGCATTTTCAGCCTCTCTGTCGATCAGATAGATAAACCTGTCTTTAAGCCAGAGCGGTGCCAGAATGAGCTTATTCCATGAAATAGGCTCTGAATATCCCGAAAGCATGTTAAATACAGCCGTTGCATCCTCTCCGATCGGTACCGAACATGTAAGAAGTCCCATGTCTGTGTACTGCTTGGCTGTCGAATCGTTGTAATTTCCGGTTCCCAGATGTACATATCTGCGGATACCCTCTTCTTCACGGCGCACAACCAGAGCAATCTTCGAATGGGTCTTAAGTCCCACGAGACCGTAAATAACATGGCAGCCGGCTTTTTCAAGCGTTTTTGCCCATGTTATATTGTGCTCCTCATCAAATCTCGCTTTAAGCTCAACAAGAACCGAAACCTGCTTTCCGTTTTCCGCTGCCTGCGCAAGAGCCGCGATTATCGGGGAATTTCCGCTTACACGGTAAAGTGTCATCTTTATGGCAAGAACGTCTTTATCCCTCGCCGCACTTCTGATAAAATCAGTTACCGGCTCAAAACTCTCATAAGGATGTGAAAGGAGTATATCATGATCCCTGATCTGTGTGAAAATGTCATCCTCATCATTCATATATTTAGGCTTTTTCGGAATCCATTTCGGAACTCTCAGCTTATCATAGCCTTCGATACCCGTCATCTTCATAAGGAATGTCAGGTCAAGGGGACCGTTTATATGATAAATATCATCCTCTTCAACACCAACTTCACTTCTGATGATCTTTAAAAGCCTTTCATCCATCGTGTCTTCAACTTCAAGCCTGATAACTTCGCCCCACTGCCGGCGCTTCAGCTGCCGCTCAATCTCCTTGAGCAGGTCTTCAGCCTCATCCTCATCGATACTCAGATCGGCATTTCTCATAACCCTGAAAGGATGCGCACAAACGATATCATAGTTAAGGAAAAGCTTATCCATATTTCTCTCGATAATCTCTTCAAGAAGGATAAAGCTCTTGTTTCCGTCATCTCCCGGTATCTCCACAAGCCTCGAAAGAACATTGGGCACCTGAACCATTGCAAAATCGGTACAGTCCTCTTTATCTTCCCCGAATTTCTTCGCACTTACAAGAGCAGCGATGTTCAGGGACTTGTTTCTTACAAGCGGGAAAGGTCTCGATGAATCCACCGCCATCGGAGTAAGAACCGGATAAACCTCTTCTTCAAAAAATCTGTCACAGTAAGCCTTCTGATTTTCGCTGAGATCCTCATGATGCATCACAACAGTAATACCATTCTGTTTTAAGAGCGGTATCAGCGAGCGGTTATATGTGGAATACTGCATATCGACAAATTCATGTGTTACGCGGCTCAACGCGCTTAACTGCTCAACTGCGGTCATTCCCGCAATGTCAACTTTCTTATAATCCGCATGGACCATGTCTTTCAGAGATGCAACTCTTACCATGAAAAATTCATCAAGGTTCGAAGCGGTTATCGAAAGCATCTTTATTCTTTCAAAAAGGAGCTGGTTTTTATCTCTAGCCTCCCAGAGAACTCTTTCGTTAAACTTCATCCACGAAAGCTCACGGTTCATGTAATATTTACTGTCGCGGAAATTTATGTTTTTCTCTTTGTTCTTTTCTGCTGCCACTAAAATCTCACTCCCTTCTTTTCCCTGAGAACAGGACGTATTCCGAAAACTTCCTCAAAGAGGAGCGACTGTTCTAAGAAAAATCCTTTTTCAAGCGTCAGGCTGGAGTCACTCTCTACTGTCAGCACAAGTTCCTTTTCCCTGAGCTGGGCTTTAACGCTTCTGTATTTCTTTCTGGGGCTTCTTGCCATTCCCGAAGCCACACGCAGGATAGCAGTCAGTTTGGTAACTGTCAGAAATACCTTTTCATTAAATTCAGTCTCATTGAAATCGTCGTAATTAACCTCTTTCGGATAAGCATTATAAACGACTGTCGCGATTATCAGTCTCTCAAGATGGGATATACCGATGATCTCCGTACCCATGATTATGCTGTAAGAACTCTCTTCAGGGGCGGACAGTGAAACATAGCATCCCACATCATGAAGTCTTGCCGCAAGTTCGAGCAGAAGCCTTTCGCGCTTGCTGAGTCCGTGAAGCTTCTTCATCGCATCAAAGATCGCAAGTGCTCCGGCAACAAGTTCTTCGCCTACACTCTGGCTGCCCTTGTAACGTGCAGAGATATTGTTTGCACAGGAAATAATGTCGCTCGTAAAATCATGATTCGAAACAATTATCTTATTTCTCTCCGCATAATCATAGGCTATTCCGTCTGCAAGCGAAACGCCCGGTATCCAGAGCTTTTCTGCAGCGGTGACCCTTATAAAATTGCGGACAAGTAAAGCTGAAGGCATAAGCAGCGCAGCATTTTCACGTTGTATGCCAAATTTCTTTGCCGCCTCTTCCTGTGGAATCTTTCTTATTGCTTCCACAAGTTCAAGAAATTCCGCTCCCGTAACATAAACCGTATTCCTTGCTTTTGCGGCATTCAGCGCTATCTGTGAAAGATAATCATCAACAACGATTATATTTCTGATATCCATCTGGGACAGATATATCTTCCTGAAATTATGTATTTCATTATCTATCAGCTCAGATAATATCTCCTCATATTCAAGATGCCCCGGCTGCAGGATATTCAGCTTTGAACGGAGTTTCAGGATTCCCAGCGGAAGATTTACCGTACATGCAAGTTTCGAATCCCTGAAAAGAGAAACCTGTGTACTTCCGCCGCCGATATCGATTATAGCCGTACCGCTGTCAATTATATTCGAAAAATACTTGCTTTTTAATGCAATGGATTTGTAATCAAGAAAACGCTGTTCGGAATTACTCAGAACACTTATATTCAATCCCGTCCTGAGCTTTATCTGGTCGGTCACCACTTTTGTATTAATCGTTTCCCTGACGGCCGAAGTTCCGTAAGCCCTGTAATCATCAACTCTGTAAGTCTCCATTATCTGCGTGTAGCCGTTCAGGAGCTCACAAAGCTCATCCATTCGCTCGTAACTTATATGTCCTGTATTGTATGTTTCCGTACCCAGATCGATCCTGTGGCGTATATAATCAATCTCATGAACTCCGTTTTTCTTCGAAAGTTCAAAGATCTTCATGCTTACTTCATAAGAGCCCACATCGATTGCGGCAAATGTTTTTATCCCCATATAAAAACTCCCTGCTCATTACCTATTCTTTTACAGAACCTAAGCAATAATCTATAAACTGCTCTGCAACTCTTCCGCTCATTCCGCCGTTTCTCAGTTCCCACTTGTTAGCTTCCGCTAAAAGTTCCTTTTCATCCATTTGCAGGCCACAGCGTCCGGCTATTGACCTGACTATCTCATCAAATTCCCTTTTATTAGGTCTGCCAAAGTAAATCTTAACTCCGAATCTGGCAGAAAGCGACAGCTTCTCCTGAACCGTATCGCTGGCATGCAGATCATCATCCTTACGGATATCCATCTTATCGCCAAAGTTCTCATGCACAAGATGCCTTCTGTTAGAACTTGCATAGATCAGTACATTATCGGGTTTCTTCTCCAGACCGCCCTCAATGACTGCCTTCAGATACTTATATTCAGTTTCTTCATCTTCAAAGGAAAGATCGTCCATATAAAGAATGAATTTGTAATTCCTGTTCTTTATCTGGGCTATGACATCATTGATATCCTTGAACTGATGTCTGTAAATCTCGATCATCCTTAAGCCCTCGGGATAATACTTATTCAATATACCCTTTATAGAAGAAGATTTACCCGTACCTGCATCACCGAACATGAGCACATTGTTTGCCCTGCGTCCGGCAAGAAAAGCTTCTGTATTATCGGTAAGCTGCTTTTTCTGAAGTTCGATACCTATCAGGTCATCGAGATCAAGATGCTTGACTCTCGTTATCGGAACGATCACCGCCTTACCGTTTTCATCATGTTCTACTCTGAAAGCCTTGTGCAGTCCGAATTTTCCGACACCGTAATCTCTGTAGAAATCACTCATTATCTTTAAGAATTCATCACTGTCAGAAGCCCCTTCTAGCTTGACAGCCGTATCACATATCCTGTCACGGATACGTCTGTTAAAAAGACTTCCGTCCGCACTTGATGTCTTATAATCTTTAGTGAATGCAAACGCCTTTATTGCAAGATATCTGTCAATCCTCTCAAGTTCCCAGCCAAAGCATTCCTTAAACATTTCAAAATCGTGTTTCGCGATCTCATTCAGGCTGCCCTCAATCCCGTCATGCTTCTCACTTGCAACGCTGAATGCATTTTCGGAGCTAACCAGAAAAAGTGCCAGAAAGCAGTGCCAGAGATTTCCTTCAAATCCATAAGTACCTGCAAGCTCAGTAAGCTCTCCTGCTGCCTCAGATGCATTCCGGGTCATGCTCTCAAGGTCATTCTCTGGATTTCTCTTAGTGCATTTATTGTAAACATCAGTTATCTTCTTAAAAAGATCGATATAGTCAAATTCTCTGTATAGTATAAGTTCGTCGGTTTTCATAGTCTCTTCCTTTTAGTAATTTCCAAGAATCCGCATATTACCTGACTCTTCCCTTAATCCACGAAGGGCATTCCGCACTGCGGGATCTGCCAGATTTCCCTCAAAATCAATAAAGAAGCGATATTCCCATGGTCTGTCCTTTATAGGACGGCTTTCAATCTTCGTCATATTCAGTCCGTTATATATAATGTGCGAAAGGATCGAATACAGCGAACCGCTCTTATGCGAAATCTCAAAGCTGATACTTATCCTTGTTGCATCCCTGACGAATACCTTCTGATTGGTGACGATTATAAATCTCGTTGAATTTCCGTCACTCTTATTGATATCGCTCATAAGTATCTCAAGTCCATAAGCTTTCGCTGCTCTGGCACCTGCGATCGCAGCCTGCGACTTATCTCCCTCATCATGGATCTTCTTTGCAGCCATAGCCGTATTAGCGTAGCTTATCTCTTTCCATGCTTCATGCTCCGCAAGGAAGTCTTCACACTGCATAAGTGCCTGAGGATGTGAATACACGGTCTTTATATCCGAAAGCTTGGTACCCGGAAGTCCTAAGAGACAGTTATCAATGGCAATGATCTGGTCCGCAACTATATAGTTTTCAAATTCTGTAAGCAGATCATAGTTTGCGCTCACTATTCCTGCCGAGGAATTCTCGATCGGAAGTACCGCGTAATCAGCAGTTCCCTCATCAATTGACCTCATGGCATCCTTGAAGGTCTTTACTGAATGAGCATTCACGTTTTCACCGAAATAGGCTATCATGGCCGCTTCAGAATATGCACCGTTTATTCCCTGAAATACAACTCTTGCATCCTTCTTATCAAGCTCATCTATTGCGATAAAAGGCAGCTTCCTCTTCGCTCCTTTTTCCTCCAGAAGCGCATACTGCCTTTTTCTGCTCATCGCCATAATTTCAGAAAAGAGTTCAACAGCACCTATGGAGTTGAACTCATTCTTTGTCATGTTTTTTATCTTATCAAGTTTCGCCTTTTCACGTTCAGGATCGTAAACGTTTTTCCCGCTTTGAATCTTATCAAGTGCGACTTTCTCCGCCACGTCCATTCTTTCCTCGAAAAGACGCACGATCTCAGAGTCAATCCTGTCTATCTCATTCCTGTATTCTTCAAGTCCCATACTGTCCTCCAGAAAAATTTAAACCTTATTATATTGTAATACATCCAATGATAAAACACAATTGAAAACAAGCTGATTAAAGCTTATAATAATGACAGGGGGAGGTGCATTTCATGAAGTCTAAAAACACCATCACATTAGTATCCATTATCGCTGTGATCGCAGTTATAATGGTTCTCGTCGTAATTTTTTCCAGAATACCCGAAAATCCGCCCGGAACGCTTGGAAACACCGCCGGAAACATATTAAATAAAGGTCTCTTTACTGAAGTTGACGGAAAGGTTTATTTTGCCAACGGAAATGACAGAGGTGCCCTTTATGTCATGAATCCCGACGAATCCGGCGTTAAAAGGCTTGTGAACCACGATGTCTGCTATATAAATGTTGCCGGAAAATATATTTATTACTATGAAAAAAGTGATAACAACACCGATGCACTTTCATTCC
>CAJORC010000087.1 GCA_905236615.1 uncultured Lachnospiraceae bacterium | reverse complement strand
TTCTGACAAAATGACGTCGGATGTCCGTTTTTGCAACGCCGTTGCTCAAATCTTACGATTTGGCATCCGGCGGCAAAAAAGGCTCCTTTATTTCAAATACCGAAGTATCTTTCAGCATTTCTGCAGCTGATACCTTCAACTATCTTCTTGAGCGCTTCTTCGCGGTTAGGATATTCTCCGTTTTCAACCCATTCACCGATGAGGTTGCAGGCTATCCTGCGGAAATACTCATGTCTTGTATATGAAAGGAATGATCTCGAATCAGTAAGCATTCCTATGAAATTTCCAAGCAGACCTAAATTTGCAAGTGAGCGCATCTGCTCTTCCATACCGTCTTTTGTATCTAAGAACCACCATGCTGCACCGAGCTGCATCTTGCCCGGAACCTCATCCGACTGGAAAGCACCCAGACATGTCGTGATCTCATTGAAATCATTGTGGTCAAGTGAAAATACAACCGTTTTCGGAAGTTCATCAGTACTGTCAAGGTCTGAGAAGAGTCCTGCCAGCGCCTCTCCGCTGCTGCTCTTTGCGATCATGTCAAATCCCGTGTCCGGTCCTTCTATCTTAAACATCTTCTTATTCACGTTTCTTGCACATGAATAATGAATTTCCATAACGATGTTTTCTTTGTGATATTTTCTTGCAAGTGAAAGAAGTATCGTTGTCTGGTATTTCTCTGCTTCTTCTATTGTGATGGTCTCACCTGCCATTGCCTTCTTAAAGATCGCATCAGCTTCTTCCATTTCACACGGACGATAGAATACATAATCAATACCGTGATCCGAAGCCTTGCAGCCGTGAGCCTTGAAATAATCGATCCTTTCATTCAGAGCTTCGCAAACCTCTGCCGCACTCTTAAGTTCATCTTTTCCGACCGCTGCGGCAAGTGCCTTTATATATTCCCTGAAACCGTCTTTGTTTATATTTATCGCCTTATCGGGTCTGAACGAAGGACATACCATAAATTCTATGGAATCATCCTTTGCTATGAGCTCGTGGTATTTAAGGTCATCTATGGGATCATCCGTAGTTCCTACATACTTTACATTTGACTGTCTGATGATACCTCTTACTGTAAGATTGGGATCATTTGCAAGCATATCGCTCGTCTTATCCCATATCCTGCCTGCATTATGTTCATTTAAATCTTCCGTAATACCAAAGTATTTATGCAGTTCAAGATTTGACCAGTGGTACATCGGATTTCCGATCGCCATTTCCAGCGTTTTTGCGAAAGCAAGGAATTTCTGAAAGGGATCTGTATCACCGGTAACAATATTCTCATTTACCCCGTTCGATCTCATCAGTCTCCATTTGTAATGATCACCGAAATAACTTCCGTCGCTGTTTTTTCCTCCAAGCCAGACTTCCGCGATGTTTTTGTAACGGCGGTCTTCATATATCTCCTTAGGCGAGATATGACAGTGGTAATCGATTACCGGCAGTTTCTCCGAATAATCATGAAAAAGGTGCTTTGCTGTTTCTGTCTTCAGCAAAAAGTCCCGGTCCATAAAAGTTTTCATGGAAGAACCTCCTAAATATCTATATTTACTTTTAATTGTTTATTATTTGGAATTACTCAGGGGACAGTTTTGTCTGTCCCTGAGTCACGAAATGATTTATAAAGATTTTGTAAGCAAGTTTAGTTTAGTAGAATTTTGTATCCATGTCAATGCAGTTGTCAAATTATCAGTGGTTTTGACATCATCTCAACTGCAATTCAGCTGTTTAGCAAATCCTTTTCCATGCTCTTGGCAAGGATATAATCAGTAGTTTTCGAGTTCCGGTAAGCTCTCGGAGAAAGTCCGTACTCTTTTTTGAATGCGTCTTTGAAATAATTGCTGTCCGAAAAACCCGAATTCATTGAGACCTCCGTTACGGAATGATCTGTTGAGATAAGTTCAAGGGCAGCGTGTGTAAGTCTTGTATGACAGAGGTATTCTTTCATTCCGCATCCGGTTATCTGGCGGAAACGGCGGCTGAAATAACTGGGTGAAAGATTTACGCTCTTTGAAAGACTTTCCAATGTAATATTCTGATTATAATGTTCGGTTATATACTGTGCAGACTTAAGGATATCCGAATCCATATCACCGTCACTGACAGTCTTTCCGGTCTTCGCAACGCAGCAGCGGTTGCAGTAAAGAAGAAGCTCCTTCAGCATAAGCTGCATAAGCTGTTTTGTTGTGTCATCGTCTACTTTATCCTCTTTAAGCATAGACTCAAGAACGTTTTCTATTGTAGATCTGTAAGCTCTCGGCACATGTGTCAGATTTGCCGAAAGGAACTTTTCTCTCAAATTATCCAGTACAGGTTTTCCGTCAACCGAAAGATCTTCTTCATTAAAGTAGATATTTATTCTCTCGCACTGGGTATTATACTTATTATAGTGCGGTTCTCTGGGAGGAATTACTATAAAGTCCCCGCCCTTCATTTCATATAAATTGTCGTAAATGAAGCATCTGCAGCTTCCCGATTTTACATAAAAAAGTTCGTAATAATAATGGAAGTGATTTTCCACCATCTTAAAATCCTTACTTCTTACAACAGAGTTAATATATACTCTGTCAATGTTCAAGTCCGATACTCTCATTAATGAAACCTCCGAAAGAAATAATTAAAATCCAGCCTGACAGAAATCTCCTTGATTTCCTGTCATTATATCCAAAACATTCCGTCAATCCTTAGTATTCCTATCCAATTCTAACAGGCAATACCACTGATTTATTTATGCGGCTTTGTCTATTATATCATACAGATGTAAAAAAAACAGTTCTTTGATCAAAAAATCGTACAATTTAATGTATTATTAACGCCCCGTGGGTTGTATTCTATATCCAACGAAACGAGTTATAAACAAAAAGTAAGCAAACCAGTAACCCATAAACCTTTTTAGTCTTCTCAATCTATAAAACCTTTTTTTAACCTCAAAACTTCCCCGGAGGGTGCATCGAAAAATCGACGTCCTTCGGGGCAAAAAACTATAATGGGAAAATAAAAAATGATCCAACTTGGAATAAGACTACACGACAGCGAAAACCTCCCCCTTGAGGAACGCTTAAAAAAAATCAGATCGCAGGGTTTCAGCACGGTTCACCTTGCTCTTTCCAAAATCGGACTCCCCTCCGGTATGGATGAGAAAGGTCCGGGGGTTTTAACACCGGGATATGCTTTTCACTTAAAAAAGATATTTGCCCGTGCAGGAATAGACATCGCAATACTCGGCTGTTACTTAAATCTCGGACACCCTGACGAAAACGAATGGCAGAGATTAAGGAAAATCTACAGAGCACACTTAAGATTCGCAAGAGACTTAGGATGCGGCATGGTCGGAACAGAAACAGGCGCTCCGAATCCTGCCTACAGCTATGATAAAGAAAGCTGCCATTCAAAAGAAGCTCTGGAAATAACGAAGAGACACTTAAGCGAAGTTGTTTCCGATGCCGAAAAGATTGGAATGACTATTGGAATCGAACCGGTTTACAAACACATTGTCTGGAACAGTTCAGTGGCAAGAGAGTTACTCGACAGTATCGCATCTCCTGCCCTTCAGATAATTTTTGATCCGGTAAATCTTCTTCATCCGGATAATTTATCATCCAGAGACGAGGTCATCAGCAAAGCCATCGATGACTTAGGCGAAGAGATCGCACTTATTCACTTAAAAGATTATATCCTGAGCGGTGAAGGTGCTGATAAAAAAATGAGCTATCTGGCTCCCGGACTTGGTGAAATGGATTACAGAAAAATACTCGAATTTGCCTGCAGTAAAAAACCTTTTATACAGGCAACACTCGAAAACACTAAACCCGACAACGCCGAAGCAGCGCGTAAATATCTTGAAGGATGCGCAATATGACAATTTGTGAGGATCATTGTTATGACTGAGCTTAAGCTTATGACAGACTCGGATGAGAAAATAAAAGATTATATTGACTACATGATCGAAAATTCCACGGCAGAAATGCCTTACTGGAATAAGGAAAAAATTTTAAGCGGAACTCCTTCCAAATGGAATTACATTGACGGCTGTATGATAACAGCCATCCTTGAACTCTATGAAATAACGAAGGATAAGAAATATGCGGATTTTGCCGATGCTTTTGTAGGATGGTTTATCAACGATGACGGCGAGATAAAGACTTATTCGCCGGAAGAAAAGAACTTAGATCATCTCGGAGCAGCAAGAAATCTCTTCCGTCTTTATGACATTACAGGAAATGAAAAATACAGGAAAGCCATGGATGTTTTCCGTCATCAGCTGGATATCCAGCCAAGAACCAGAGAAGGAAGTTTCTGGCATAAGGATATCTACCCCAATCAGGTATGGCACGACGGACTCTATATGGCTGAACCTTTCTATATGACTTACGAAACCCGGTACAACACAATGCGTTTCTGTTCTGACAGTTTCAAACAGTTCGAGATCGTACGTAACCGTATGAAGAATCCCGCTAACGGGCTTTATTATCACGGTTATGACGAATCAAGACAGATGTATTGGGCCGACAGCAATACCGGATGCTCAAAATGCACATGGCTCCGCTCGATGGGCTGGATGATGTGTGCGCTTGTTGAGACAGCCGCTGCGATGGATGAGTCACTTTACTATGAATACAGGACTTTAGGCTCAATGCTTAAAGATGCCGCAGATGCCCTCGCTGAATGGCAGGACGAGAGCGGTCTTTTCTATCAGGTAGTTGATCATCCCGAAGCGGAAGGCAACTATCTTGAAACCTCAG
>CAJORC010000086.1 GCA_905236615.1 uncultured Lachnospiraceae bacterium | reverse complement strand
TTGTGTCGAGCTGGAACAACCTCTTTACTCCGCTGATACTTCTTACAGATCAGAAAAAATATACCCTGCCTATCATGATCTCACTTCTCAGAGGTGATATCTACAAGACAGAGTATGGTGCAGTTTATCTTGGACTTGCCCTTACGGCGATTCCGCTTATAATTGTCTATTTCATGCTCTCGAGATACATCATTGCAGGTGTGGCTCTCGGCAGCGTAAAGGGTTGATATTTAAGATATCGAATAGCTGATGTATTTAGACGGGGATATTCCGGTCTCCTTGCGGAATGCACGTGAAAAAGCATAGGGACTGTGAAATCCCGTCTGAAATGCGGTCTCGGTGACGCTTATATGGTTGGTGAGCAATTCCTGAGCCGCATGGATACGGCATTTGGTAAGGTACTCGTAAAAATTCAGGCCGGTATATTTTTTGAAAAGGCGTGAAAAATAGTACTTTGAAAAACCAACATATTCGGCGGCTGTTTCCAGAGTGATATTATCCATATAGTGCTCGTTGATGTAAGTCAGCAGTGAAGAGAATTTATCAAAACTGAAACCTTCGGAAGAGTTTTCGTTATTGGGAATGACTTCTTCCGTATCGGCAAAGTAGTCCTGTGCGATCGCAGCGCAGGCACTCATGATATATGAGTAAGTGTTGAATTCCCACATTGCCTTATGCTCGAAATAAATTTCAGCGGCATGCTGAAGAAAACGCGAAACAGCAATATGAAGTTCGGGTGACTTTGCGGAATTCAGGTAGACAGCGTGGTTCATTAAAGGCGCAATGATCTGGTAGTCGTGGAAGCCGGTCATTGGAGCAGTATCGATAAGCATGATAAAGCGGCTGCCTTTTACACCGCCTAAGAGCCGGTGAAGCATGTGCGGAGGGATTATAAGGATATCACCCTGATTTAAGGTGTAGGTTTCCTTCCCCGCAGTCACCGTATAAATATTATCAATACACTGGATTATCTCCAGCGCGCCATGCTGATGGATATCATATCTGTCGAGCTGGGTATTGTACCAGATACGCAGATGTGAATTATCAATAAAGTCAATGCTTTCGGCAAAATCCGCAGTATCAACGGGATTAGAGCCGCGTCTCAGATCAGGCTGTATATATTTAACCGGAATATCATCGGTTTCGTTTACAGAAAGAATTTTCGTATCCATATCTAAACCTCCCCAAAGTGAAGATATGACAGATTTGCATAAAAAATAATACAGTCAGTCTAATTATACAAAAAAAGTGAATTGTAGGCAATATTTATAAGAACAGGAGATTTTCAGATGAACAGAAAGGACGCCAGGAAGCTGGCAGAAGAACTTGTATCAAAGATGACACTTGAAGAGAAGGCATCACAGTTAAGATATGATTCGCCGGCTATAGAGCGTCTCGGTATCCCTGAGTACAACTGGTGGAACGAAGCGCTTCACGGAGTTGCACGAGCCGGCACGGCAACGGTCTTTCCCCAGGCTATTGCAATGGCAGCGGCTTTTGACGAGGATATGATGCAGGAGATCGGTGATGCCATTGCAGACGAGGGCAGGGCAAAATACAATGAGCAGTCAAAGCGCGGTGACAGGGATATTTATAAAGGACTGACCTTCTGGTCTCCGAATGTGAATATATTCCGTGATCCGAGATGGGGAAGAGGGCATGAAACCTATGGTGAAGATCCTTATCTCACATCACGTCTCGGGGTAAGATTTGTAGAAGGACTGCAGGGTGACGGAGAATATCTGAAAACTGCCGCATGTGCCAAGCACTTTGCGGTACATTCCGGACCTGAAGCGGTGAGACATGAATTTAACGCGGTCGCATCAAAAAAAGATATGGAAGAAACCTATCTCCCGGCCTTTGAAGCATGTGTTAAAGAAGCTGATGTCGAAGCGGTCATGGGTGCTTATAACAGGACGAACGGAGAAGTATGCTGCGGAAGTCCCGCATTGCAGAAGATACTCCGCGAGGACTGGGGATTTGAAGGACATTTTGTATCGGATTGCTGGGCGGTCAGGGATTTTCACGAGCATCATAAAGTGACTTCCTCACCCGAGGAGTCGGTGAAGCTTGCACTTGAAAACGGTACTGATGTGAACTGCGGATGCACTTACTTAAAGATTCTCGATGCGGTTGATAAAGGGCTTCTTGATGAAAAGTATATAACGGAGTCAGCGATCCGTCTCTTTACCACACGGTTCCGTCTCGGAATGTTTGACGAGACTGAGTTCGATGATATTGACTACACTGTCGTTGAGTCGAAAGAGCATAAAGAACTTGCGGAAAGGGCTGCACGCGAAAGCGTGGTTCTACTTAAAAACAACGGTGTTCTTCCATTATCGTTAAATGACGGAAAAATAAAATCCATAGCCGTAGTCGGACCGAATGCGGATTCCAGAACGGCACTTATCGGAAATTATCACGGAACGTCTTCAAGATATATAACGGTTCTTGAAGGAATTGAAGATATCTGTGAGGAAAACGGAATCCGGCTTTATTATTCTCAAGGGTCTGATCTTTCCAATGACAATGTCGAGCCGCTTTCTAAAGAAGAGGGTGGTGACAGGCTTTCCGAAGCAGAGACTGCTGCGGATTATGC
>CAJORC010000085.1 GCA_905236615.1 uncultured Lachnospiraceae bacterium | reverse complement strand
ATAAATCCCTAAAAAGTTTATTTTTTTATACTTTTTTCACAAAGAAGGTATATTTTTTATAAAAAAGTTGTTTTTTTCGTCGAAAGAAAACTAAATTTCCGTACTAAATACGCACAAAAGGCATGGTTCGTAAAAAACCATGCCTTTTTCATAACTTGTATTTAAAAAACTATAACTTTTCTTATTGTTTTTCTTACTCTTTTTTCCTGCCTTCTTTTTTAGACTTCTTTTTCAGGGCCTTCTTCATTTCCTTTTTCATTTCATACATTCGCTCGTCAGCCCTGTTAAAAGCATCACTTACAGTCATTACGCCCTCTTCGTTATAGAAGCAGAAGCCGTAAGCCGCGCTTAGATTCCAGTCTTCATGCCATTCGTTCAGCTTTGCGATCAGATCTTTCAGTTCGCCGAGCTTTATTTCAAGATTTACCGGAACAAGTGCATCGCTCCTGTCAATGATGACCGTAAACTCATCACCTCCGGTACGGCTGACCATTCCCGCGTCCTCGAAAACATTGTTCAGTGCATTTGCAAAGCTCCTTATATAATCGTCGCCCTCGTCGTGACCGAAAGCATCGTTTATCTTTTTAAGTCCGTTCAGGTCAAATTCAATGATGCAGTAAGGAACTTTCTCAACGTCAAGCATTTTATAGCGCCGTTCCGCCGCAAGCCTGTTGCTTATTCCGGTCATTGCATCCGTATACGCCATTCTTTCGATTATTTCCATTTTTGCCCTGTCTTTCATGGAGATAAGGGCATTTCTTACATGGTCAATGATAAGCGACCATACAAAGATAAGTCCTGCCAGAAATATTATGCTGAATCTGTAATCAACCTCTCTTCCCAGAATATATCTGGAGAAATTATACCTTATCATCTCAAAAATACCGGTAACCACGAGCAGCAGTACACCCGACACCGTTATGAGATTCTGCGACTTTCCTTTGACCAGATCATATATCTGGGTTGCCATGATCATAACGAGTATAAATGTCGATATGATATGATCCGTCATGAGATATCTTACGATACTGTGTATCCTCAGAACATGATTTATATATACAAACAGTATGAAAAGCGCATCAAACGAGCAGACTATCAGATAAAGCCGTTTTCTCAGCTTCGGAACCTGTTCTGTAAGATTAGAGTCTATCTGGTAGCCAAGAATCGCAAGAGGCATCATGTAAAGGGCAAGATATTCCACAAATGACTTGCCCGAATAATTAGTGGTATAAAAACATGCCATCTCGGATGCGGTAAATACCCAGAAACCGCCGCAGAGTGAAAAAATCGCTATGCACAGCATCTTAAAAAGATAGAGTGCATTCATTGAACCTACTGCTGCAAGAAAAGCAGCAATAAAAACAAGGCTGACTCCGAAGATCACAAAAAAATTCCCCAAAGCTCCCGGAAGCAGCAGCTCTTCGGTCATTTCATAGGATATCGTTTTTCCATCCCTTATTTCCGGCGGATCCATAGACGAAAAAGCATTATCTTCGCCCACTACCAGTCCTATTTCTATGGTATCGCTTTCTTTAAGATCATGAAGATTGACCCTGTGATAACCGCTGCCTGTAAGTGCCCGGGATTTGTACAGATCCATCCCGTAGCCGTAAGCAATCTCATCGTTATGCTTTACCATTACAGCGCAGTTCTTTATCATCATGAGCATTACCGTTGCCTGTATATCCGTTGATATCCCCGTTGTCTTCAGGCTGATCCCGTCACCCCGCTTCAGATCGACAAATCTGAACTTATCGAGGTTAACGTCTTTATACTCCCGGCCGTTTATTGTAACATCCCATTTATCATTCAGTATGACTTTGTTACCCATCGCGGTTCGGGACAAAAGCTCACTTATTGCCATAAAAGCAACAAGCAGTACGATAATACCTGCTATTAAAAAGAAAACTTTTACTGATATTGAAGTCTTTCTGTTTTCCATTTCATTCATCCCAATTAGTACATTTCATTATCTTCACAATTTACCATTATATATTTTTAAAGCTAAAAAATGTATTAAATCAGCTTTTGTCCGAAATTTTGTGCAATAGCCCGGAGTCAAAGAAAAGGAATGCAGTATACATCCTGCATTCCTTTATCTTAAATAACTTATAAACAGATCAGATCTTAAATCGTCCGACCACTTCCGTCAGTTCTTCAGCAGTAAGCTGCTGGTTTGTTGCCGTGTCCGCAACCGCGTCAACAGACTCCGCAACCGCATTTATGGAATCGGTGATCTCGGCACTGTTGCTTGAAGTCTCCTGTGAACTCTCGGCAATATTCTGAACCGCCTTGTTGACCTCTTCCATATTATTGCCGATCGCTTCGGTCATATCATCGATCCTGCTCGTGAGATCTCCGAACAGATCCGCATCCATACCGTACTGGCGGCCTATTTCGATAAAGCTGCTGTAATCGGGTGCCACCGTCTCCAAAAGGAATCCTATCAGCTTATTCGAACCGTCTGCAAGCTCGGAGAATGCATCCTGTATCTCATCGATCGTTGACTGTATCTCGCTTACGGTTTCATCGGTCTCTGTTGCAAGTTTTCCTATTTCTTCAGCAACTACGGCGAAACCTTTTCCGGCTTCTCCCGCTCTCGCCGCCTCAATTGAAGCATTCAGCGAAAGGAGGTTTATCTGGGAAGATATCTCTGATATGGAGGTAGCCAGTGTTCCAATCCTTGAAACTATCTCCGCTTTCGCGGTAGCTCTTTCTATATCCCGCTGCCTTTCTTCCGAAACTGATCTTGCGGCATCAAATGACTGCTGGCTGTCATCGATTATCTTCCTTGCACGTTCTTTTATCCTGACTACTTCTTCTCTTGCCTGAATTGTCTGCTGTGCCAGTCCCTGTACCGAGTCATTGACTTCCTGCACCGAAGCACTTACTTCCTCGGTCGCTGCGCCTGCCGACATCATTGCGTCATTGACTGATGCCATATTTCCCTGAATCTTCTGGAACTCTGCCGAAAGCTCCTCACTCATGGCACCAAGCGTTGTCGAGGAATCATTGATATTTTTCGACTGATCCGAAATTATCGTAATGACATCCTTGTTTGCCTCAAGCATCTTATTCAGGGAATTTCCCATACTTGCAAGTTCATCATTTCCCCTTACTTTCAAAGGCTCGATGGTAAAATTTCCCCCTGCAAGCGTGTCTGAAAATGACGTAACCCTCGAGATTATGTTAGTCACACTGCTGACAACAAAGAATATAACGATCGCGCAGACTATAACCATTATCAGCGAAAAAGCTGTCATTCTTAGGCCAAGTCCCTCTGCATTTGCGGTAATCTCACTTTCGGGAAGAACACCGATGATCTTCCATCCAAGATCCGGAATTGTCTGCCACATAAGATTCCACTCCTTGCCGTTAACCTTGTAAACCAGATCTCCGCTTTCCTCAGAGATGATCCTGTCTGCAAATTCAGCGATATTACCATTCTTTGAATCGGCAAGGTAAAGATCCTGACCCTTGCAGTCCTCCACCGGGGTAACTATGAATTTACCCGAAGCAGTGGTCATCATTGCATAGCCTTCTTTTCCTATCTTCAGTTCACCTATGAATTTTTCGAGAGAAGTAAGGTTGATATCAACTGTTATACAGCCCCTGAAATTGCCGTCAAGGAGCATTGGTGCGGAACAGGTTGCCATAATAGATTCCGAAGTCGGATCGTAATAAGGATCGGTAAAGTTAGCTTCTATAACCTGCATATCCTTAACTGCGGTATAATATTCCTCATTGAAATAGTCATAACTTCCGTCTGAGTATTCCCAGGTCTCAACAACCTTTCCGTTATCATTGTACCAGTAAGGTCCGTAGTATTCCTTTGTCTTGTCATAAAGATATGGCTCAAACCATATTCCGCTGCCGTTAACCATCTCATTATGCTCGATCATCTTGTTAACTGCGGCATAAAAGTCCGAGATTTCAAGTTTTTCAAAGGTCTTTCCGAAAGTATTGGCAAGATCGATAGCGGACATCCTTATGACTTCCAGTTCCTTACGCATCTTCATGGAACTTAAGCCCAGTTCATTCAGCTTTGCCTCTACCGTTAGTTCATTACTTTCCTTTTTCATGCTCTGCACGCAGACAAGTGTTATTATCACAAAGCCTGCTATTATCACGGGCAGGATCATACAGAGCATTTTAAACTTAATACTCGTCTGACGCTGTCCTGCTGTTTTTCTCTTCACAGCATCATTTTTAGTTGTTTCCTGATCAGCCATCTCTATCCCCCCTTAAGCATATGACTATCATTGCTATTGTATATATTCTATCGACATAATACAGAAAAAATCAATAGCAGAAAATCAAATAGTGCCTATGTTTTCAAAAAAAACCACTGTCATACCAGGGGGATGTCTTTTTTACAGAAGCAGCTTCATCTCATCAAGAACTCTTCTCGAGATATTTATAAAGTCGTCCTTCTCGTCCCTTCCTTTTTTGTAGATAAATATCGGTTTGCCCGCTGCCCTGAAATTCAGTGCTCCGTCAAACTTATCGAGCAGAGGTTCTATGTTTGCGGGATTCAGCCTTGCCTCTCCGAAGATTTCGAAAATAACCGTATTCTCCCTTGCGGAAAGCTTTTCTATATAAACCTTATGAGCCATTTCACGGAGCAGGGAAACATTGATCAGGTTCTCGACAGATCTCGGAAGCTTTCCGAAGCGGTCAAGAAGCTCATCGCGCATATCCTGCGCTTCTTCCTCGTTCTCAAGAGATGCGATCCTCCTGTAGAGTTCCAGCTTCTGATTTTCATTTTTGACATAGCTGTTCGGAAGAAAAGCATCCTGATTTATATCTATGGTCGTATCAAACTGCGGTGCTATCTCTTCACCCTTTTCATGCTTAACGGCAAGGTCGAGCATCTTGCAGTAAAGATCATAGCCGACAGCCTCCATATGTCCATGCTGTTCGGCACCGAGCACGTTTCCGGCGCCGCGGATCTCCAGGTCTTTCATCGCGATCCTGAATCCGCTTCCGAGCTCTGTAAACTCCCTTATCGCTGCAAGTCTTTTTTCCGCTGTCTCCTTAAGCATCTTGTCCCTTTTATATAAAAGGAAAGCATAGGCCGTCCTGTTCGATCTGCCGACGCGCCCCCTGAGCTGATAGAGCTGCGAGAGACCCATTCTGTCCGCATCGGAAATGATCATGGTATTTACATTAGGAATATCGATACCTGTCTCGATGATTGTCGTGGATACAAGGACATCAACCTCACCGTTTATGAAATCGCTCATGATGTCTTCAAGCTCGCGCTCCCGCATCTGTCCGTGGGCATAGGCAACCGAGGCATCGGGGACAAGCTTCTGCAGCCTCGAAGCCACATCCGCAATATCGTTTACCCGGTTATAGACATAGTAAACCTGTCCGCCCCTGCTCAGTTCACGGCTTACAGCCTCCCTTACCATCTCATCGGAATACTCCATGATAAAAGTCTGGATAGGCATTCTCTCCTGAGGTGCTTCTTCCAGAACACTCATATCCCGGATACCTACAAGGCTCATGTGAAGCGTGCGTGGGATAGGAGTTGCCGAAAGCGCGATAACATCGACATTCCGCCTCATCTCCTTTATCCGCTCCTTGTGCGTGACGCCAAAGCGCTGCTCCTCATCTATAACAAGGAGTCCCAGATCCTTAAATTCCACATCCTTCGACAAAAGCCTGTGCGTGCCGATGACTACGTCCACAAGACCTTTTTTCAGATCTGATATCGTCTTCCGGTTTTCGGCGGCAGACCTGAAACGGCAGAGCAGGGCAACTTTTACCGGATAGTCTTTCATACGTTCCGAGAGTGTATGGTAGTGCTGCTCTGCAAGTATCGTAGTTGGCACCAGAAACGCAACCTGCTTGTTTTCCTGCACGGCCTTAAAGGCTGCCCTGATCGCAACCTCTGTCTTCCCGAAGCCTACATCCCCGCAGATAAGCCTGTCCATTATCTTCCGGCTTTCCATATCATGTTTGACTGCCTCGATGGCCATGAGCTGGTCATCCGTTTCTTCAAAAGGAAACATTTCCTCGAATTCCTTCTGCCATACCGTATCTTCCCCGTAGGCAAAGCCCTGCGCTTTCTGCCTGTCAGCATAAAGCTCCACAAGCTTTTTAGCCACTCCCTCGACGGAAGTCCTTACCTTTGCCTTTGTCCGGCTCCATTCCTTATCGCCGAGCTTATTTAATTTAGGCTTTTTCTCTGCATCCTTCGAGGCATATTTCTGAAGAACATCAAGATTTGACGCTATGACATAGACACTGGAATCGTCCCGATAAGAAATTTTTACATAATCCCTCGTGACCCCGTCTATTTCAATATGCTCGATTCCCTGATAAACCCCGAGACCGTAGCTCTCGTGAATTACATAATCCCCGACTGTAAGATCGGTGAAGCTGGAGATATGCTCGCCCTCATAATTGTGGCGTTTCTTCTTTTTCTTCTTTCTGACCGTCCCGAAAATATCGGTTTCCGAGATCACTGCAAAACGGATATCGGGATACTCAAAGCCCGCGGAAATATTCCCGTTGGCAGTCATTATCTCACCGTCAGAGAGTTCCCTGTCGAAATTGTCGCTGAAGAAGGCATTTATATCATT
>CAJORC010000084.1 GCA_905236615.1 uncultured Lachnospiraceae bacterium | reverse complement strand
TTCTCGCTCATATCCATTCCAGTTAGAATGTGACTGTTTCCGGTTCCTCAGTAAAGGAACTGAATGTTGCCGTGACATTCTTAAAGTATAGCATCTGCATGTTGTCGTCATCTGCGCTGTACATAGCCTTCAATGAAGGCATCTTTTCAAGCATGGCGACCTTTATATCATGATTGTCATCATTCACAAGCTCACCTGCGATGCGCAGCCATTTTCCGTCTTTGAATGCACAGATCTCAACCTTTGGGTTCGCTGCGATCTGCTTTGAAACTGGCTTTACCTTGCCGGTCTGTATGTACAGCTTTCCATCATACAGAAGCGCCGTACCAAATGCCCGGACTCTCGGCTGGTCACCTTCTACAGTGGCCAAATAATAGGTATGTGCCTCATCCAAAAACTGATAAACCTTTTCAATTCCACTCATTATAATTCCTCCTTTACATTAATCCGTCTATTCGATCAGATAGTTTTCGTAATTCCATTGAAATAAACTCAGATCTACCCTTCCATCTATAACTTCAACTCCTTCAGACTTAAGCCGTTCTGCCTGCTTCCATGCTCCTCCAAATGCATATTCTCCCGCAAGCTCTCCTTTTGCGTTGACTACTCTATGGCATGGAATAGCCACCGGATCAGGGTTCTTGTGTAATGCATTTCCAACAGCACGAGCCATCTTTCTGTCACCCGCAGCTTCAGCAACCTGTGAATAGGTTGCAACACATCCAGCCGGTATCATTTTTACAGCTTCATATATTCTTGTTGTCGGACTATCAGATATGAGGTCATAACTCTCCGCGATCATGGCCTTTATATCTTTTTCCGGAACACTTCCATCAAGAATTATTGTATTCCAGTGCTTTTTATTCTGATGATATCCCGGTATGACGGATTCATAAATATCTCTCCAGAAAAAAGCATTATCAGGATCAACCTTAACGTTAATATTGATATATCCTTCCTTCTCATATGTCCAGAGAAATGCTTTTTTATTTAATCTATATCGTACAAGCTGCCAGTTTTCATCATGGAATGGGGCATCCTGATATGTATCGGGAAAAGATAAACCATATTTCAACACTTCTTCTCTTGTTATCATTTATTTTACCATAACCATAGCCAAATGTAATGATTAATAAATTCCTTTTCTTTAATTTCATTCATCTATATTTTTTTATTAGATCATTAATATCTTAACACATATTGCCCCATTATTTGTGTACACATTTCTTTCCAAGTAAAAAGATATTTTTTACTTATTTAGCCTATACGATAATGCTTCTGAGAGTACGGGATTGACTGTAGCATTAACTGAAAGCACAGAGGAGAATGCCAAAGAGTATTGGAAAAGGAAGTATTTTGAGAAACTTTCTCAAAAAGCCTCTTTTTGTTTGATTTTTTGTACACAGTATAAGATAATATGATGCCGGGGCAAACAGATCATACAGCAGTCATGCTTGCATGATCTGTTGCCTTGAACTAATAAATGGGGTTAGCTACATCTAACACAGTTGAAAGAGGAAGGAAGAAAAATGAAAAGTAGTTTCAAGCAGGCGCTTTGCGGACTGCTGTCAGCCAGCATGATCATGACAAGTCCAATGGCTGGTGCAGCATATGCTGAGGCAAAAGAAACAGCACCTGATGCAGTCAGTTCAGCTACTGTGTCAAAGTTTTCAAAGGTTCTTGATTTCAAGTCCGCAAAGAGTTATGGCGGATTGTATGAGGACAAGTTTGAAGGAGCGGCTTATCTAAAACCGGATGCCGGAAAAAGTGAAGAGGGAGCATTTGTAGCGGTAGGGTATACTTTTGGGGACAGTGACGATCCGTCATGGACGTTCAGTGCCAATGACAGTTATGGCAGATACAGACATTCCTATAATGAGGCCCTGATAGTTAAGTATGATGAAGATCATGCTGTTGACTGGGTATGGACAGCTTCAAGAGTCGGGGTATCTTACTTTCTTGCAGTAGATGTCCTTGAGGATGGAAGAATTGCAGCAGTCGGCCGTGCAAGAGATCCGGAAAGCAGCAGCGTGGCAATGGAGATAGTAGTAATAAATCCGGATGATCCGGAGGATTATACAGAATATGCAGTTAAAGGCGGGTATGAATTTAAAGATATAACGGCTACTGATGATGGAGGTTTTGCTGCCGTTGGTTATGCTTCAGCCGCAGACGGCTATTTACTTAAAAAATCCCAGAGCGAAAATGAATTCACACGCGTGGCTCAGGTCTGGCAAAACGTTAATGGCGAAACGGAATCAGTTAATGCAAAACGTGCTTCAAAGACCGGATTTAACGGTGTAGTTATGAAGTTTGATAAGGATATCAATCTTGAATTCTGTTCGATGGAAAATTATGCAGCAACGGAAAATGGAGCGGCAGACAGTAATTATTCATCTAAGGCGGAGCGGCTTAGTGGAATTGATGTTGATGATGACGGAAATCTTATAACGGTCGGATTCACCAATATATCCAAATACAATCGGAATGCTGTCATTTCAAAATGGAACGGAAAAACAGGAGAACTTATTTCACACAGGGTTGCAGGTACTTCGACACCAAAAGCGACTGACAGCATCCTTCAGAGTAAGTCGGAATATTTTTCGGTTGCAGCGCTGAAAGACGGAAGCTATGTAGTTACCGGAACGACAACGAATGATGCGACCACAGAAGAAGGGTGGAAATGCTATGGCTCGTCAGATGTGGTAGTTGCGAGGTATTCTTCTGATCTGAAGGAAATTATCAGTGCAGAAAATATCGGTACAGTTGACGGTCTTTCAGGAAGCATCACCACAAACGGTGGGACACAGCTTGAAGGTGTAAAGGCGACAAGTGATGGCGGTTATGTTCTTTACGGTACTTCAAACACCAGACTTGTGGAGCGTGATATGCTTGCGAGGGGTTACAACTGGGATAATTATGGCTCTAATGACGGAATCATAATCAAATGTGACTCCGGGGATAATGTTTCCTGGTGCCGGAATTACGGAACGACTGGCGGTGACTGGATATATGATGTTATTTTCAGGGAAAATGAAACAGAAGTTACAGCAATAGGTCAGACAAGCGGTCAGTATGGAACTCCTGCATGGAGCTGGCATGGACAGGCTGCAAGTTCTTCCAATCCTTATGATGCTTTTGTTATGTGTACGAATTATTATAAGGAAGCTTATACCGAACCGAAAGCAATGTCTGAACTAAGCGGGGTGGCATGGACAAACGGAACCTACAGCGGAAAAGGTCAGGGACGCGGAGGAACAATGAACTTCGAGGTCACGATCGAGAACAACAGGATATCGTCGATTGAGTGCTTGTCAAACAGTGAAACGCCAAGCATATTTGAATCTGCAAAAGCATTATTCAAGAGCATAATAAGTGAACAAACTACGGATGTTGATGTAATTTCAGGTGCAACTCTGAGCTCATCGGGAATTAAGAGCGGTGTTACCGAAGCACTTGCAAAGGCATCGGCCCAGACGGTAATAAATGCGATTGCAAAGATAGCAGACTATAGTTCTGCAAATACATCTAATACAGGAAGTATTAATAACGTACTTGCTGCCATCAATTACTATACGTCGCTTACTGATTATGAGAGGGAATATGTTACGAATTCCGATACTCTCTATAAAGTTGCATCGATATTTGGATACGATATTGAAACAGATAAAGAATCTTTGAATAAAAACGAAGAAGAGTCTTCTGATGATGCACTTAACGATACATACTGGTCACTGCAGAGCAAATATTATAAAAATATAAGTGCAAATGCACTTGCAGAGCATGGTCTTAGTGGGAAAAAGGTAAAGATAGCCGTTATGGACAGTGGAATAACAGGAAATTCCGCAGATCTTGACTATGATCACATTTTAGCCGGATGGGATTATGTTAATGATCGTCCCATGAATGATCCTGAGAGCGAGAATAATGAAGTACTTACTGATACACTCGGGCACGGAACGATGGTTGCAGGTATAATAGCAGCAGTAAGAAATAATGATACGGGTATTGCCGGTCTTCTTAGTGATGCAGATCTCATACCCTTAAGGATCAGTTCAGGTACTGATGAAAAAACGAGTATTAAGGCAGCGAAGGTTATCAGGGATGCAGTTGATAAATTTGGGGCAGATATTATTACAACCAGCGTAAGTCTTGCTGATACTGACGAACTTAAAGAAGCAGTAGCTTATGCGGCATCAAAGAATGTAATAATAATTGGTGCATCAGGTAACTCCGGAACTGCGGGATCAGTCAGTGATGACTATATCTACCCAGCTTCCTATGAAGAAGTGATAAGTGTAGGAGCTGTAGATTCAAGCGGAACAGTGAGAACAAGTTCTACAAAAAATGACAGGGTTTATGTTACTGCACCCGGACAGCAGATAGTGAGCCTTGGACTAAGTGCGAGGGGATACAGAAGTTCCGTTAAATCAGGAACCTCGTATGCATCACCTGTTGTTGCTGCGATGGCTGCCGCGGCAAAAGAAGTCAGTGCAAATATGACCACTGACGAATTCAAAGCTCTTTTAATGGAAACAAGTCAGGATAAGGGAGATGAGGGCTACGACAATTCCTACGGATATGGCCTTGTGAATTTTGAGAGCTTTGCAGAAAAAATCAAACCGAAGGCAAAAGATGAAAAGCGGGAAACTGTTTCCGATAACAAGGGAGTTTCAGAGAATAAGGGTAACCCGGAGAAGTCAGTATCGGATGACGAATCGCCTGAAAATGATGACGACGAAAATGAAACTGTTTCAAAAAATGAATCGGTTTCAATGGATAACTATAATGCGCCGGCTGAAGGCTGGACTGTTTCTGCGGGATCTGTAAGGATTGGTGATAGTGAGTATACTGTAACTTACAATTCATCCCTACTCACCTATAATGGCGGAGATCTGAAGAAGGTTCTGAAAAATACGCTTAAATTTACCGACAGCAACGGTAATGCTAAAGAGATCAAATCAATAAGCGTTAAGAATGCAAAGAAAGCGGGCAAGCTTACAATTACAAAGATTAAATTTAAGGATGGTATAACATTAAAGAAAGCGGCACTGTCAGAATTGAATCTTGAAATAGCACCAAGAGAGATTTCGGCAGAATCATCAACTAACAGAAACGGAGCTGTTGTTTATTCGAGATTAAAAAGTGCAAGGGTAAGCAGGAGTGGAAAGAAGATTACTGTCAAAGTTGAAAATGTTGTCTGGAATAAAAATGTTTCTGACAGTTCTGAAAGCAGCGTGAAAAAATATAAGACGGTAAGACTTTCAAAATTTGATATTGATAGTTTTGAACTTACGGAAAACAACATAAGAATCAGATTTAAGGGTAATTATAAGGGAACTGTAACTCTTCCGCTATAAACTCTGAATCCGATATATCCTGTCGGGGTGCCGCTTTAGATTTAATCTAAAGTGGCACCCCATTTTTCATTCACATGGAACCGGAACGCCGGCAACTTCAAAGTAGTGTTCGCCCCAATCACATAGAGCCTGTACGATAGGAACACGGCCTTTTGAAGAAAGTGAACACTGGTACGACCATTTGGAGCAGCATATCGGATGGAAGAGTCTTGGAAAGATTCTTTGTGGATATGTAACACAGCCTGGAGACACACAAGGAAAAAAGGAATTGCAACAGGCATATGAACTTGGAAAGTCAATTCAGTAATGGATAACGTTTTATTCTGTGTGTAAACTTCTCAGTAAGGATCAGTGCGTAAATATCATGGAGAAAACGGAGAATTTAACTAAGTCGATAACCGGCATTTTCGATACACTTTCGTATTTCATCATCTGATATTTCCTTTGAAAAGTGGAGTATAGCAGTACCCTTTTTTAAATTTACATTTGCAGAAAGTCCATCAATACTATTGAGTGCATTCTGAACCCTGATACGGCAATTATCACAAGTCATACCGCTAATGGAAATTTTTTTGCTTCCAAGCTCTGGTTCTGAAAGGGTTTTCTTGGTTTCGATTATGCCTCCACCACCGCCACAGCAGCCTCCTTCACCCTTAAAGTGTTTAATGGATGAATGGATAGTCAAAAAACATACAAGTGCAAGCATAAGTACTATTATTATATTTATCATAAACATATCACCTCGTATAGTTATATAGTATATTTGTGATAAAGGATAGTTCTTCTATCATGCAGCTGTCAAGCTAAATGGTCTTAATGAAATAAATTATCAGTACCGTATCCTATTTGAGAAAAAAGTCAATAATGAAACTTTATGGGAAATTAAGCTGGCTTAGATTTAACCGCTGAATAGTTAGTAGACAGAGAATACAGCAAACACTATAATTAAGGCATAAATACATTATTTATGAAAAAGAGGATTTCATGTTGAAACTTTTATACATGGAACAAAAGTAGGTTGAGACTGGGTCTGCATTTGCAGATAAGAGCTAATGACATGGTGAGCTATTATTTGGAATTTATAAGGAGAGATTGAGGATTAAATGCATAATATTAAGTCGACAAACAATTATAAAGTTTTTCTACTTTTAGCTCTTGGAGTTATGTGTTTCTTTTCGCTGCTTGGCATAGCGGTGGTGATAAAAAGCGATCTTTTCAGAGATGCTTCTACTTGCATAAACCAGATAACCCATATCGTATGCCTTGTTTTTTTAACACTGCTGGCAGGGTATCTGATCATAAAAAAAGAAACTGACGGAGTGATGCGTTATTACATGCTGTTTCTTTTTAATGTTTTTATTGCCCTCTTTTTTTCAACTCTTATAGGCAGTGTCTACGGGATGCCGAACCATACTCACCAGATTGTCATATTATCAACAATGAGTTATTTCTTTTCAATTTCGCTTTTTTTGACAATATGGCTATATCAGAAACAATTTATTGAAGATTCAGCTGTTGCCCGTACCGTTACAGTATTAATTTTCACCGGAGTTTCCATTTATACCGGCGTCATTATTCTCAATCTGTACAGGCCGGTTCTTTTTCTTGTAACCAATGACGGTCTTTTTTCCAATAGCGTGGAGGACCATTTCAGCATCATTATAGATTTTTTCTGCATTTTGTCATTATGCACGGCTACACTTCTTTCAAAAATAAGCAGGACACGGAAACTTTCGTTTTTATGCTGTATTTTATATCCTGTCCTGTTTTCGGTATTATCTTTGAATCTGGATGTTCAAAACGGGGGTGCTAAAGTTTTAGGCGTGATGAGCCTCGTTGTCATACTGCCGGTCTGTCTGCTTTTTTTCAACGCCAATGATGAGCTTGAAAAGGATGTTTTAAGGCATGAAAAGGAACAGACAGAGCTTCGGGTTTCTGCCATGATCTCACAAATGCAGCCTCATTTCCTTTATAATTCACTGGCTGTTATTGCGGCACTGTGCGAAGAAGATCCTAAGCTTGCCGCAAAGGCTACGAATGCATTTTCAGATTATCTTCGTGAAAATATCAGTTTTGCAAATAAAAGCAATCCCATTTCTTTCTCGGAGGAACTCAGCCACATAAAAATCTATGTCTGGCTTGAGAAGCTTCGTTTTCCGAACAAGTTAAGTGTTGAATATGACATAAAATGCACCGCTTTTCAAGTACCGGCGCTGTCGGTGCAGCCTATGGTTGAAAATGCCATAAAGCATGGCATATGTAAAACAAAAGAAGGAGGAATGGTCAAAATCTGTTCGTTCGAATCGGATCAGCATTATACCGTTACGGTTTCTGATGATGGAATCGGATTTGATGTCTCGCAGGCTGACTCGGACGGCAGACAACGTTTGGGAATAGAAAATACAAGGTACCGGATTCTGGAAATGGTGGGTGGCAGCCTGGAGATTGAAAGTTCTCCCGGGAAAGGTACTATTGTAACCATAAAAATCCCTAAATGAATACAGGGTAATTCTTTATTTTAACGGATTTTTAACGCTTTTTTGAGTATAATTATAGGAATGTTATAATGCTTTAATCCGAGATTGAAAGTAACGTGGAGAAAACGCTCCGGGAAGGGAAATGATGGAACGTATAGCAATTTGTTCTGAAAGGCATTGAAAATGAGGGTATTGGTTGTAGAAGATGAGGTTAGGCTGTTAAAGCAATTAACTAACCGGATCCGTGAGGCTCTG
>CAJORC010000083.1 GCA_905236615.1 uncultured Lachnospiraceae bacterium | reverse complement strand
GCATATACCATAAAGAAATTCGGAGTGATAAACAGATATGACCTTCGCATGGAATTTCCCATCATCACTCTCAGAAAGACAGCCTTAAAGAGTGCGACGGATGAGCTGCTGTGGATATGGCAGAAGAAGTCCAACAAGGTATCCGAACTGAGTTCACATATATGGGATGCATGGGCGGATGAAAACGGAACGATCGGCAAGGCTTACGGATATCAGATGGGAGTTAAACATAAGTATTCGGAAGGCTGGTTTGATCAGACGGACAGGGTTTTGTATGATCTGAAAAATAATCCGTTTTCCAGAAGGATTATGACCAATATTTATAATCATCATGATCTTTCGGAGATGGGTCTGTATCCCTGCGCTTATTCAATGACTTTTAATGTTACAGAGAGAAAGGGCAGCGATAAGCTTGTGCTGAATGCGGTGTTAAACCAGAGATCACAGGACGTGCTTACTGCGAATAACTGGAATGTTGTTCAGTATGCCGTGCTGGTTCATATGTTTGCACAGGTTTCGGGGATGGAAGTCGGAGAACTGGTTCATGTTATTGCTGATGCCCATATTTATGACCGTCATGTCGACATCATAAAGGAACTGATCAGCCGTGAGCAGTATCCGGCCCCTATATTCCACTTAAATCCTGATGTTAAGGACTTCTATGAGTTCACTCCCGATGATGTTTCACTTGAAAATTATCAGGCGGGAGAGCAGGTCAAGAACATCCCTGTAGCGGTTTAAGTATCGGAAACTTGATTTTTGAGATAAAAGAATATATAATTTTGAAAGTGTTTTTTGTAGTCATTTATAATATGGCTATGAAGCAGGTAGTTTACCGGCAGATAAATTTAAGAGAAAGGTGGGGATATTTATGGAAGATCAAGTATTTGATACCAGCAGAATGTGTCCGAATTTCTGTTTTACAAGCCCTGAAGAATTGTACAGGTGCCTTATTGATCTTATTCATAAGTATCACCCGTCTGATGATATTTCTCTTGTTGAAAAGGCTTATTCTGTGGCTTCCGAGGCTCATAAAGACCAGAGGAGAAAGAGCGGAGAGCCTTATATAATTCATCCGCTCTGGACAGCGATAATCCTTGCAGATCTTGAAATGGACAAGGAGACAATTGTTGCGGGTCTTCTCCATGATGTTGTGGAAGATACCATAATGACAGGAGAAGATCTTCGCGAGCAGTTTGGCGAAGAAGTAGAGCATCTTGTTGATGGTGTTACAAAGCTGAGTAAGCTTAAATATCAGGGTGATAAGGTAGAGTTTCAGGCAGATAACTTAAGGAAAATGTTCCTCGCCATGGCAAAGGATATCCGTGTTATCCTCATAAAGCTTGCGGACAGGCTGCATAATATGAGAACCCTTAAATTCCAGCCGCAGCCGAAGCAGATTGAAATTGCGAGGGAAACACTTGATATTTATTCTCCTATTGCACAGAGACTCGGTATTTCAAAGATTAAGATAGAGCTTGATGATCTTTCGTTAAAATATCTGAAGCCTGACTTTTACTATGATCTTGCTGAAAAGATCGCCGTAAGGCGCTCGGAGCGTGAGAAGTTTGTCGAAGAGATCGTTGAAGAAGTAAAAGAAAAGATGAAAGAGGCTGATATTGACGGTGTTGTTAACGGCAGAGTCAAGCATTTCTTTTCTATATACAAAAAAATGGTAAATCAGAACAAGACACTTGATCAGATTTACGATCTTTTTGCAGTCAGGATCATCGTTAATTCAGTTCGTGACTGTTACGCTGCACTCGGAGTTATCCATGAAATGTACAAACCCATTTCGGGACGTTTCAAGGATTATATCGCGATGCCGAAGATGAACAGGTATCAGTCGCTTCATACAACTCTTATAAGCACTAACGGACAGCCTTTTGAGATACAGATCAGAACTTTCGAGATGCATCGTGTTGCGGAATACGGTATCGCAGCTCATTGGAAGTACAAGGAAGCTTCTGATGGTAAGAAGGTTACCGGAAACAACGAGGAAGAGAAGCTGACATGGCTCAGACAGATACTTGAATGGCAGCAGAACATGTCAGATAATAAGGAGTTTATGAATCTCCTTAAGAGTGACCTTAACCTCTTCTCTGACTATGTGTACTGTTTTACACCTTCAGGAGACGTAAAGAATCTTCCTGCCGGATCAACACCGATTGACTTTGCCTACAGCATCCATTCTGCCGTAGGAAATAAGATGGTAGGTGCAAGGGTTAACGGAAAACTCGTTACCATTGACTATGTTATTCAGAACGGTGACCGTGTCGAGATCATTACCAGCCAGAATTCAAACGGACCGAGCCATGACTGGCTGAAGATCGTAAAGAGCAGTCAGGCACGCACAAAGATAAACCAGTGGTTCAAAAATGAGCTTAAGGAAGATAATATCGTCAGGGGTAAAGAGGCTGTAGCTGATTACTGTAAGGCTCATGCCATTAATCTTTCGGATATAATGAAGCCTGAATACATGGAAGCTGTAATGCTCAAATACGGGTTCCATGATTTTGATGCAGTTTATGCCGCAATCGGGCATGGCGGACTCAAAGAAGGTCAGGTTGTCAATAAAATGGTCGAGCGTTATCAGACCGATCATAAGAAACAAATTACTGACGGCGAAGTCTTGGGCGAGATCGAGGCAAACGGAAAGAAAGCCGGAGAGGTCCGCAACAGAGGCGGTATCATTGTCCGTGGTATAACCGATGTATCCGTGCATTTCTCTAAATGCTGCAACCCGCTTCCGGGTGATGAGATCGTTGGATATGTTACCAGAGGACGGGGCGTATCTATCCACAGGACCGACTGTGTCAATATCATGAATATGAATGAGATTGACCGTAAGCGTCTTATAGAAGCAGAATGGCAGAAGAATGAAGGCAAAAAAGAGCAGTACCTTGCCTATATTGATATATATGCCACTAACAGAACCGGTCTTATAGTAGATGTTTCGAAAGTATTCTCAGATCTGGGAATCGAGATACAGTCTATGAATACCAGAACGAGTAAACAGGGTATAGCAACTATTTCGCTTTCATTTAATATTCATAATACAGATGAGCTCAGCGGCATTATCAAGAGACTCCGTTCCGTACAGAATGTTGTGGATATTGAAAGGACTACAGGATGAAGTCACAGGTTAAATATAAAGTTGTCGGACCGGTCGATACAAACTGCTATCTTCTTATAAATGTCGAGACAAATGAAGCAGTAGTGATAGATCCCGGTGCAAGAGGCGAATTTATCGCTGAGAGAATAAAAGAACTGGGATATAAGGTTGATACGGTTCTTCTTACACATGGGCATTTTGACCATATGTCGGGACTTAAATCCATGCGTGAAGTCATGGAATTAAAAGTTTATGTGGGTGAAAATGAGAAGGATGTGCTTTCGGATCCGGAAGCAAACTGTTCATACTGGCTGAATGACGGCGGTTTTTCCGAAAAAGCGGACAGCTATGTTCATGACGGAGATATTCTTAAGGTAGCAGGTTTTGATATTAAATGTCTGGCTACTCCGGGACATACTATCGGTGGAATCTGTTATTATATAGAATCAGAAAAACTCCTGTTTTCCGGCGATACGGTATTCTGCCAGTCGGTGGGAAGAACAGATCTGCCGACGGGCTCATCTTCAGAGCTTTTGAATTCGATCAGAGAAAAGATAAAGAATCTTCCCGGGGACACAAAAGTATATCCGGGACACGGCGAAGAAACAACTATTGCTGATGAACTCAGATATAACCCATATTTCAATGTTTAACTAATAAAAACGGACATCCGAGACTATATTTAAGGAGATATTTAATTAATGGCACTCATTAAAAAGCCTGTAACGGGTATGAAGGACATCCTTCCCCGTGAGATGGAAATCAGAAACTATGTAATGGGTCTTGTTCGTGAGACTTACGGAAGCTTTGGTTTTACTGAAATCGAAACTCCTATCGTTGAGCATATCGAAAATCTCTGCTCAAATCAGGGTGGTGAAAACGAGAAGCTTATATTTAAAATTTTGAAAAGAGGCGAAAAACTTGACATTTCCGGAGCAAAGGACTCAAATGACCTTAGCGACTCCGGACTTCGTTATGATTTGACACTTCCTCTTTCAAGATATTATGCAAATCACTTAAATGAACTGCCGTCTCCTTTCAAAGCATTGCAGATGGGCAGTGTTTTCAGAGCTGACAGACCTCAGAAGGGGCGTTTCAGACAGTTTACACAGTGCGATATTGATATTCTTGGCGACGGAACAAGTCTTGCAGAGACAGAGCTTGTGACAGCAACAACTACACTGCTTTCAAAGCTGGGCTTTAAGAACTTCACTGTCCGTATTTCTGACAGGAGATTCTTGAAGGGCATAGCTGCTTGCTGTGGTTTCGCGGAAGAAAGCTGGGATACGGTATTTATTATCCTTGATAAGATGGATAAGATCGGTTCTGATGGTGTTCGTGAGGAGCTTATTAAGGCAGGTTTCGCAGAGGATTCTGTAAATAAGTGCATTGAGCTTTTCAGTACTGAAGGCGGAGATGTTTCGGAAGTAGAAAAACTCAGTAAGGAATTAGGAGATAATCTTGCTGAAGGCGCCGCGGAATCACTTATAACAATAATAAATAATGTTAATGCCGCAAAATCAGGAGAGTTTTCGGTAAAGTTTGATCCGACACTTGTTCGCGGAATGTCATACTACACCGGAACGATTTTTGAAATAGAGATCGCTGAGTTCGGAAGTTCCATAGCAGGCGGCGGAAGATATGACGGAATGGTTGGTAAATTTACCGGCTCCAATGTTCCTGCCTGCGGATTTTCGATTGGATTCGAGAGAATTATCACAATGCTGCTTGATGCCGACTTTAAGGTTCCCGCAAAGGAAAACAAAGTCGCATTTCTTCTGGATAAAAAGCTTTCGGGAGAAGCTCTCAGCAGGATAATGAAAGAAGCTGCGGATTTGAGATCGTCAGGAAAGACAGTGCTTGTTTCCCAGATGATGAAGAATAAGAAGTTCCAGAAGGACAATCTTGAAAAAATGGGTTACAGCGAGATCAAAGATTTTTATGCAGACTAAATATATTATGTAAGAGGAGATGTATTGATCATGTTCCAGTCACGGACACATAACTGCAATGAGCTCAGGCTCTCAGATGCAGGAAAAACAGTTACGATCTGCGGTTATTTTGAGAATATCCGTAAGGTTAGTAAAAACCTTGGCTTTTTGGTGCTGAGGGATTTCTACGGAAAAACACAGGTTGTAGTTGAAACAGAAGATATGATGGAGATCATTGATGGTCTTAATTGCGAGTCAACAATTCAGGTAACGGGTGTTGTTCGTGAGCGTTCTTCTAAAAACACAGCTATGGCTACCGGTGAGATAGAGGTTCTTCCAACTGAGATCAAAGTTCTCGGTAAGTGCATTTACAATGAGCTTCCTTTCGAAATAAACCGATCAAAAGAGGCAGACGAAAATGCAAGACTTAAATATCGTTACCTTGATCTGAGAAATCCTGCAGTAAAGGACAAGATTGTTCTCAGAAGTCAGATTGTTGCTGATTTACGTTCGTCTATGACAAACGAGGGATTCCTTGAGATCACAACACCTATCCTTACCTGTTCAAGTCCGGAGGGAGCAAGGGATTATCTTGTGCCTTCAAGACTTCATGAGGGAAAATTTTATGCGCTTCCACAGGCCCCTCAGCAGTTTAAGCAGATACTTATGGCGTCAGGATTTGACAGATATTTCCAGATAGCTCCCTGCTTCAGAGATGAGGATGCAAGAGCTGACAGATCTCCGGGAGAATTCTATCAGCTTGATATGGAAATGGCATTTGCAAGTCAGGAGGATGTGTTTGAAGTTCTCGAGCGAGTTCTGCCTCCGGTTTTTGCAAAATATGGTGTTTATAAAACTGCTTCAGAGGCACCTTTCAGGAGAATCAAGTATCTTGATGCCTTAGAAAAGTATGGAACAGATAAGCCTGACCTCAGAATAGACCTTGTTGCTGAAGATGTGACAGCTGAGCTTGCGGGATGCGGATTTGAACCTTTCGCTGAAGGCAACACGATAAAGGCTATTGTTGTTTCGGGATTTAACGGTTCAAGAAAAGTCATTGATAAGATGATGGCTGACGCTGAAGTTATATCCGGTGGTAAAGGATACTGGTTTAAGGTCAACGAAGACGGTAGTTTTGCAGGCGGAATTTCTAAATTCCTTGGAGAAGCACATGATGCACTCGTATCTAAGCTTGGACTTAAGGCCGGAGATTTCATAGCACTTTCAGCCGGAAAGAAATCAGCTGCACAGAAGACAGCAGGAACTCTGATAAAGATCATCGGACCTAATGCCGAAGGTCACATGAAGAAAGAATGTTATGAATTCTGCTGGATCGTTGACTTCCCTATGTATGAGATTGGTGAAGAATCCGGAGAACTTGAATTCTGCCACAATCCGTTCTCAATGCCTCAGGGCGGTATGGATGCTCTTAAGAATCAGGAACCTCTTGATATCCTTGCATATCAGTATGACCTTGTCTGCAATGGCGTAGAGCTTTCAAGCGGTGCGGTAAGAAATCACGATCCGGAGATCATGGTAGAAGCATTCAAGCTTGTAGGACTTGGTGAAGAGGATGTTAAGAAGAAGTTCCCTGCAATGTATAATGCTTTCTGTTACGGAGCTCCGCCGCATGCGGGAATCGCACCCGGAGTTGACCGTATGGTAATGCTGATCGCGGGTGAGGAGTCTATCAGGGAGATTATACCGTTCCCGATGAACAAGAATGCACAGGATCTCATGATGGGTTCACCGTCAGAAGTTGAGCAGAAACAGCTTGATGATGTTCATATTGCAATTGTAAGGAACGAAGAAGAATAATATCTGAAAATGAGTAACGAAGAGAAAAACGAAGATCTCATTAAACCACAGGCTCTTTACGGTTATACACATTATATCTACGGTGAAGCGTATTACGGTTCGTTAGGCGGTATGCGCTACCGTATAGCCAGAGAGCCGCTTGAAGATGTCAGATTTGCGCCTCCGGAAAAGCAGCAGGAAGGGCAGTTTATGGTTACAGTATGGCCTGAGCCGCTTTCTTATGGAAAGACGCCTGAAGATAAAAAAAAGAGTTTTTATTTTCCATTTACGGAACAGGGCAGACTTGATGCAATAGCCTGTCTCAACGAGCAATACCGGTCAGGAAAAGATGACTGGGACAAGATTAGGAGTGTTTGATATTTATGAAAACAAGAATCACAGAAATCTTAGGAACAGAGGCACCCATTATTCAGGGTGGTATGGCATGGGTAGCTGAGTGGAATCTTGCAGCAGCAGTTTCTGCAGCAGGTGGACTCGGTATCATTGGAGCAGCAAGTGCACCGCCGGAAATTGTAAGAGAGCAGATCAGAAAGGTTAAAGAGCTTACTGATAAGCCTTTCGGTGTAAACATCATGATGCTCAACCCCAATGCACCTGAAGTTGCAAAGATTGTAATCGAAGAGAAGGTTCCTGTAGTTACAACAGGTGCCGGAAGCCCTGCAAAGTTCATGGCTGACTGGAAGGCAGCAGGTGTAAAGGTTATCCCTGTTGTTGCTTCTGTAGCAATGGCTGTAATGATGGAAAGAGGCGGTGCTGATGCGATCGTAGCTGAGGGTTGTGAAGCAGGAGGACATATCGGTTCTACTACTACTATGTCACTTGTACCTCAGGTTGTTGATGCGGTTAATATCCCTGTTATCGCTGCAGGCGGTATCGCAGACGGAAGAGGAATGGCAGCTGCATTCATGCTTGGTGCTGAAGGTATCCAGATGGGTACACGTTTTGTTGCAGCTGAAGAGTCTATAGTTCATGAGAACTTCAAGAAGAAGCTCTGCAAGGCAAGCGACATTGATTCTGTAGTAACAGGTGCTACAACAGGTCACCCTATCCGCGTTCTCAGAAATAAGATGACTAAGGAATACTTAAAGCTTGAGCAGGAAGGTGCACCTTTTGAAGAACTCGAGAAGCTTACACTCGGTTCACTCAGAAAAGCTGTTATGGATGGCGATATTGAGAACGGTTCTCTTATGTCAGGTCAGATCGCAGGTATGATCAAAGAAGTTAAGACATGTAAAGAGATCATCAGCTCAATCGTTTCTGATGCTGAGAAGCTTATGAAAATCTGAATATAGAAAACGAGAGGAGAGTTATGGGAAAAATCGCATTTATATTCCCCGGCCAGGGCGCACAGTATGTTGGAATGGGCAAGGGATTCTATGATAATGAGCCGGAAGCAAAGGAAGTATATGAGACAGCTTCAAAGGCTTCAGGTGTAGATGTAGAAAAAATCTGC
>CAJORC010000082.1 GCA_905236615.1 uncultured Lachnospiraceae bacterium | reverse complement strand
GGTCGTTGCTGGAATTTTTTCCGATATTTCTTATGCATGAATAAACACTATATTTTATTTTATCCATTGCGTTCATGTTTATGCTGTCGCTGGTGGACAAGGCCAGAAGTTCATCAGCGGCGGAATTGCTTACGCTGACATTTTTTACAAGAACATGAACCTTAACTCTTTCAGCAGTACCGGATATCCAGAAGTCGTAGTTTAAGTCAGGAAAGATTTTGCGGCTGAAGGATAAAAGCTCCTCGGTAATAAGCCTGACGGAAAGGGAATCTTTTTTATCAAGATCAAAGTATTCAGAATATTTTTCTGACTTTTCAAAGCTCTCCAGCAAGCCTTTTTCAAAGTCTGTTATTTCAACACGGTCTGTTCTGATCTTTACGTTTCGTTTGCCTACATTGTCGGCAGACTCCGCAGCCTGTAATGTGACGGTCTTTTCGTCTTTGCTGATGACATTAATGTAATCATAAGGTATTTCGATACCATTATCTCTGAACTGCTCGACGACGGCAATGCGTACTTCACTGCAGGCAAGGAAGTTATCGGTTTCGTTTTCTGTCCAGATGGTAGTCTCAAGTTCATAGGCGCTTTTATTGAATCCCATAAAATATACATCTCCGTAGCCGTCGAGATCCATATTTTTTTCATTGTTGGGAACTGTGTGAGGGCATTCTCTCACGGCTTCACGGATAAGATGTATTGCAAGCCGGATATCACTTGAATAAGATATCTGGAACTTAAGGAAGGTACCTCTTAAGTTGCCGTGACGGTAGCTTGTGTTTAAGACTATCCTGTTGTTGATCTCGCTGTTGGGAATTATGTAGCAGATATTGTCCATGGTTTTTAAGACCACATGGCGTCCGGTCATATCATCAACTACACAGGGTTTATCAATGTCGGAAAGGAGAACTCTGTCTCCGATATTGAAAGGTCTGTATATACTTATCATTATCCCGGCAAGCACATCTTCAAGTGTATCCTTGCCTATGATACCGAGAACTGCGGTTATGACAACAGAACTTCCGAAGGCCAGCCCGTATAGTTTATCCAGCTCGTGAAATCCATTTATGCCGGCAAATATGGCAATAATGATTATTATGCCTTTGACGAAGCGGTTGAAGAATTTCAGATGGATCATATTCCGGCCTTTATCCATTTTTTTGAATATGTAATTATTCAGTTTAATTGACATAAATCCCCATATTATGGCAAATATGATATTTATTAAAACTGTATTTTCAAGAATCGATTTTATTATATCCATAATATTCCCTCACGGATGATGACTGATTCCTCCGGATTGCTCCATTGCTGCACAATTCTCTTGTCTCATTCAATTAAAATAAAAGTTGTTTTCCTGAAAGCATTTATTATCCGCATGACGGAGGAATAAAGCAGCCCTAAGCTGTATATCAGCAGAGAAGTATTCTGATGCCTGATAAATACCATACAGAGGATTGCAAGAAGAAAATCAACCAGTCCGTGGCTGAATTTCAGTTTCCAGTGCCCCGCGACAGTTCTTTTCGATTCCATAGCCCTCAGCACCTCTATAACACCTGAAAAAGCATGAATTCCAATCAGATATAAAAGAATATAGATCTTTGGTACATCTGAAATAGAACCTGTAAATAGTGCAAAATCAAGAATGATAACCCCTTGAACGAGTATCATCTTTCCACCCACCATATGCCTCGCCATGGTGAAGTAAAAAATAATACACTTTAATCCCCTGATCGTAAGTCCGAGAAACAGTGTCATGATAACCCATCCATAAGCCCCGTCATCCGGGAAAATAATAAAAAGTATTGCCGCAATAAACGTCGCTATTCCAAATAAAATACTTCTTACCCTCTGAAATATAGTCATCCTGCATCCTTCTTAAACAACATCGCCAAAAAGCTTTCTCTTGCGACTCCTGCCAGTTTATTCTTTGTTCTGTATATTTCTTCTATGACCATTCCTTTATGTGCTATGGCTCCACGGGTGAATTTGCCGATAAAAGTTTCATTCTTTTCATTTCTCGGACTTTTAATATACTCATCAAAATATTTATCAATCCGGAAATCTTCTATCGTCTCTCCTGAAAGTTCCTCGCCAAAGGATTTCCAGTCGTCTGATGCGAGCAACTGCCTTTTTTCTATTATAGCCTTGATCCGGTCCTGCCACTGGCCTATAGCTTCAATATCGTATACATTCGTATGGAACGAATCATTATCACCGCGTATATATTTCATTGCATAGATCATCTGGGTAAAGGCTTTTAAGTAATCAGACGGATTATCCTTGATTATCTCCTCATAACCTCCCCAGGCCGGAAGATAGCGATACCTTACAAAGCTGTAATCCGGCAGGTGTCCGGCTCTGCCGTGCCCCAGATTCATTATGGAATTCTCGCTGCTCTGATAGAGGCTGTTAGTATAGATACTGTTTTCAAGATCATCCGGCATGGAAGCCTTATGTCTGAATTTTATCTGTTTTTCCTTTATGCTCTCTCCATCGGGAAATAATTCATAAAAAACATAGTTCGTATTATTTATGACAAGAGAAGGTGTCCCTGCGAAATTAGCGTGAGCCCAGGTATCTGCAAGAACATGCATGGCAATGCCAACCGATTGCAGTGCTTTGCCCTTTGCAAGTTCAACTGTCTTCACGACAAGGTCTCCGTTCGGACCGCATATAAGCCTGAACTTATCCCTGTAATGCTTGATACAGTGCTTCTTTTCTGCAAGCAGATCTCTTGGCAGAAAATGAAAAGAAGACCATATTCTCGTTATGTCCTGCAGACCGGCAGGGTCCGTCCTTGCCTCCATAAGCTCCAGCTTAAGCTGTGTCGTCGCAGCATCCAAAGGTCCCCTGATCTTTGTTAGCAGAGTTCTGGAACATACATCAACAAACTGCGCACTATATGCTATATCAAGGCTTTCCTTATGGGAATAGCCGGCAATAAAAGCCGCACAATATGTGGCATAATAATGAAAATCTTCCTGCATGTTCCGCTTTACTCCTGCAACATTTTTTTTCTGAGCTTTTTTATCTTTACTGTTGAAATAACAACGACCGCTAAAATATAGATGGTTGTCAGGTCCACCAGTAATGCCGATATTGTAGTGTCGATATTGTCAATATCCTGAAATTTTTCTATATAAAATAAGAGACACAGAACCATGATTATAAGGATTATCACTGATCCTGCAAAATATCCCTTTTTATGTTCTCTTCCTTTGGAGGCCTTTATCGCATTCAGCCCTATATAAAGATGGATCTTTATGACTATAAGAGATATGATGGCAACAAAAATCAAAACAAAAGTCACACCGAATGCATATTCAAACTTGCTGTCTGCTTCAAAGGCAAAATACTCCTTGGATTCCAGGAAGAGGTCCATTATTAATTTTACTATGCTCCAGGCGCCCATGATGACAATACCTGTACCACTGACATTCAGGTCATCTTCATATCGCCTCAGTTTTGCCTTATCGCTCATCATGACTTATACCTTCCTGTTTTCTGACGGATAAACGTATTCTAAATCAGACTGCTTTTATTGGATAAATAAGCTCATTTCTTTATCGGCGAAATTTAATTATTTCTTTATAAATATTTATTATGTTTTCAGTAAAGTGCATAGAAAGAAAAGAAAAAAAGGGATGGCTCGTATGAACCATCCTTTTTTTGCACTATTTAGTTATTATTATTATTATTATCATCATCATCGTCATCCGAATGATCGAAATCAGACATCATCTCACGGTTCATGACACGGTTTGCCTGACGCTGGATCTCAACCTGCTCGGAGAGAAGCTCTTTGACATCCTGAGGCTTTTTGATATTTTTGATATCAAAATCCCCCATTGTCTTGTCGGCTGAGCATATATGAATTGTGCCCAGACCAAAGATTTTCTGACCTAATGTACGAACAAGTTTGACATCAAGTATTCTGTAAAGACGGACTTCATTTTCAACTGAAGTAAAGAGTCCGGTATTTATAAAGAGACGATCCTCGGAGAGAGAGTATCTTGTAAAACTCCATGGCAGTCCGAAAAGTGTTCTTTTCTTATCTGTCCATAAGATCTTCATAGTAGTAATCCTTTCCCAAATATTTTAGAGTTTTGATTTGGAGACGAGGTTCATAAAATCATTATTGCTTCTTGTGTGTGCGAACATATCGATAAGCTTTTCAATCGAATCCTCAGAACGGGCACCGTTTACCGCGCGGTGGATAATGTCCGTAGCTTCCATCTCTTCTCTTGAAAGAAGAAGGTCATCACGTCTTGTGCCGGACTTGGGCAGGTCGATCGCAGGGAATACCCTCTTTTCCTGAAGCTTACGGTTGAGAACAAGTTCCATGTTACCGGTTCCCTTAAATTCCTCGTAAACCACGTCATCCATCTTACTTCCTGTTTCTACAAGAGCAGTAGCGAGGATAGTAAGTGATCCGCCTTCTCTCATGTTTCTGGCTGCACCGAAAAATCGCTTGGGCATGTGAAGAGCAGCAGGGTCAAGACCACCTGAAAGAGTACGTCCTGACGGCGGAACAGTAAGGTTGTAGGCTCTTGCGAGTCGTGTGATCGAGTCAAGCAGGATCATTACGTCGTGCCTTGCCTCAACAAGTCTGCGTGCGCGCTCAATGACCATTTCGGAAACTCTCTTATGGTGCTCGGGAAGTTCATCAAAAGTCGAGTAGATGACTTCCACGTTGGGACTCTGTATTGATTCTTTTATATCGGTAACTTCCTCGGGACGCTCATCGATAAGGAGAATGATAAGATGTATCTCCGGGTTTGCGTGTGTTACGGCAGTTGCGATCTGCTTGAGGAGAGTCGTCTTACCTGCTTTTGGCGGAGCAACGATCATTCCTCTCTGTCCTTTTCCGACAGGAGAGAGGATATCCATCATACGCATGGCAACTTTATTATTTCCGCGTTCAAGTTTTATACGTTCATTAGGAAAGATAGGAGTCATATCGTCGAAATTCATTCTTCCGATCGCAGACTCGGCGCCGCCTCCGTTTACTTTCTTTACATAAAGGAGAGCCTGGAATTTTTCGCTCTGAGTCTTTATTCTTGTATTACCTTCAACTATATCTCCGGTCTTTAAATTGAAACGCCTTATCTGACTGGGTGCTACATAGACATCATTTTCACCTGGCATGTAATTATCACTTCTGATAAAACCGTATCCGTCAGCCATTACCTCGAGGATACCGCTTACGGTATTGCCCGAGTCCAAAGCTGCCTTTTCGTCTTCCTGACCGTTTTCTGCGTGTTCCGGAGATTCGTTTTTTTCGCTGCGTTCAGGTCTTTCGATTTTTTTCTTCGCTTTTATGGGGCGGTTTCCCGTATCACGGTTAGAGGGTGCGGAAACAGGAGCCGGAGCTTCCTGAGCAGGAGCTTCCTTAACTGGAGCTTCTTTGACAGGTGCCTTGTCGGCAGCGGAGGCTTCATCTTCCGTACCGGAATTTGCTTCTGCAAGAGCATCGATAAGCTCGTTTTTTCTTAAAGTTGTAACACCTTTGATACCCACGTTTTTTGCCATTTCACGGAGTGTTGCCAAAGGCAGAGTTCTGAGTTTTTCTCTCATAAAACCTCCAATATTAAATAGTTTTTATAAGCGTCATCGCTTGTTTGGTCTTTGTGAAATAAAAGGAAATGAGGTATACCTTTTATGAATTGTCTTTATCTATTTGTTTTGTAATTATTTGTGGAATTAAACCAGACTAATTAACAGATACGTTATTTAAGACAAAAATATTATACAGCGTAGACTGTGATGATGCAAGATAAACTTGACTTTTTTTTAATTCATTGCTATGATTTTCACAAACACTTTTGCACCCTAAAGCGTTAAGACGTTAAGGTACGAAAAGGAAAACTTTTATTCAATTAATGAGGAGGAAGGGTACTATGAAAAAGCTTGAGAAATTTATTGCAATAGGACTTGCAGCAGTAATGTGTATGGGCGTTACAGCATGCGGCAGCAACACTGCATCATCAGAGGGTTCTGCAGCAGCTCCCGCAGCTTCTGCTGAGGCAGCAGCACCGGCATCCACAGAGAGTGCAGGGGACAGTGCGGCAGCAGCGGACGGTAAAGTTTATAATGTGGGTATCTGCCAGCTTGTTCAGCATGAAGCACTTGATGCTGCAACAAAAGGATTTAAGGATGTACTTACAGAAGAGTTCGGAGACAACGTTAAATTTGATGAGCAGAATGCAGCAGGTGACTCTGCAACATGTGCCACAATTACAAATACATTTGCATCAAACGGTGTTGATCTGATACTTGCAAATGCAACACCTGCACTTCAGGCAGCATCAGCAGCAACAGCAGATATTCCGATCCTCGGAACATCCATTACAGAGTACGGAGTTGCACTCGGAATTGACAATTTTGACGGTGTGACAGGAAAGAATATCTCAGGAACATCCGACCTTGCACCCCTTGACCAGCAGGCAGCAATGTTCAAAGAGCTTCTTCCGGATGCTGAGAAGATCGGAATACTTTACTGCTCAGCTGAGGCAAATTCAGTTTACCAGGCAGAGACAGTCAAGGCTAAGCTTGAAGAGGAAGGCTGTGATGTAAGTATTTACACATTTGCGGATTCAAACGATGTAGCGCAGGTAACCCAGACTGCATGTGATGAGAATGACGCTCTTTACATTCCTACGGATAACACTGCTGCATCATGTACAGAAGCTATCAACAACGTTGCCCTTCCTTCAAAGACACCTATCATCGCAGGTGAGGAAGGTATCGTTGCAGGATGCGGTATCGCAACACTTTCGATTTCTTACTATGAGCTCGGACGTACAACCGGTGAGATGGCAGTAAAGGTACTTAAGGGTGAGGCAAAGGTTGAGGAAATGCCTATTGAGTATTATGCAAATCCGATAAAGAAGTACAATCCGTCAATCTGCAAAGAGCTTGGAATCACAATTCCGGATGGTTATGAAGCAATTCAGTAAGCTTCAGCTGACCAATATCAGAACAAAATCTATAAATATCTAAGGAAACTATCATGGAGTATTTTGCATCATTAAATCCGGCAGCGCTTGTAAGGAGTTTTCCTGCCGGAATTGCACAGGGAATTATTTGGGGCATAGTTGCCCTTGGAGTTTACATTACATTCAGACTGCTCGAGGTATCGGACCTGAGTGTTGATGGAACATTTACAACAGGCGGAGCAGTTACTGTAATGCTTGTGCTTGCAGGCTGGAGCCCTTGGGCGGCAATGGCTGTGGCTTTAGCGGCAGGCATTGTCTGCGGAACGGTAACCGGTATTCTGCATACGATGCTCGGAATACCTGCCATACTTGCAGGTATTCTCACACAGTTTGCCCTTTATTCTGTCAATCTTGCAATAATGGGTATGATGGCAAATAAAGCTGTCAGTGTTGATAAATTCTATCTTGCGATAAGTTCAAGAAACGTTACGATGGCGATCGTCGTAGGTGTGCTCTTTGCAGTACTGGTCATTGCAGCACTTTACTGGTACTTTGGTACAGAACAGGGCTCGGCATTGAGAGCAACGGGCTGCAACCCTCAGATGAGTAAGGCACAGGGTATAGATATAAACCTTATGAAGATCATAGGTCTTGCACTTTCAAACGGTCTTGTTGCCGTTGCAGGCGGACTTATGGCACAGTTTCAGGGCTTTTCCGATATCAACATGGGACGCGGAGCTATCGTAATAGGTCTTGCGGCTGTTATCATCGGAGAGGTTATTGGAAACGCAATTGCCGGAAAGCACCTGAATTTTGCAGGACGTATGACCTTTGTAGTTATGGGCGGAGTTATTTATTACATTGTAGTAGTTATCGTGCTCTGGCTGAAGCTTGATTCGAATTACCTGAAACTCTTTACAGCACTGATAGTCGCAATATTCCTTGCTGTTCCATATCTTCAGTCTCAGGCTAAGAGTTCCTTTAAGAAGGCCGGGAAGGGAGGTAAGTCATAATGCTCGAATTAAAGAATATACATAAGACTTTTAATCCCGGAACAATTAATGAAAAGGTCGTATTTAACGGTCTGGACTTAAAAGTTGAGGATGGTGATTTTATCACTGTCATCGGAGGAAACGGAGCGGGAAAGTCTACCATGCTTAATGCGATAGCCGGTGTCTGGCCTGTTGATGAAGGCAGGATCATGATCGGCGGAGAGGATGTGACGGGGCTTCCGGATTACAAGCGTGCCCATGCGGTAGGAAGAGTTTTCCAGGATCCGAGGAT
>CAJORC010000081.1 GCA_905236615.1 uncultured Lachnospiraceae bacterium | reverse complement strand
TACTGCGATAGGTCTGATTTTCTGGAACTCCGCAAAAAAATGCGCCTTTATCACTTTCTGATGAATCATAATGAATCGCTATATGACAGTCAGCATTATTATTTGCGATCACGGTTCTCGCTATATTATCCAGCTGAACATCATCTGTTTCCCTGATCATCAGTACATTGTAGCCGGCTTCAAGAAGTGCTGCCTTCGCTGCAGCTGCCACCTTAAGATTCACCTTAGCTTCTGATGTTCCATCCAGCATGCTGGTGCCGCCTGAAACCGCTGCTGCCGTAACGCTTCCCTGCGCTGTCGAACCGCCTGTCACCTTAGCTGAACCATCCGGATGACATTGTGTTTTTACACCCGATCCGCCTGCTGTCCCATGTCCGGCATTGATACACACAGTGATTCCCTTTGCTATCGGTGCATCAGCATAATAAAGCGTTGCAGTTCCTTCATGAATTTTTGAAAAATCAGCATATTTCCATGAAGGATCAAAGCTTATCCTTTTTAATCCGGAAACTGCTTCTGTCGAAGCTGTTTCTGTTGAAGCATTCTCTTCTGAGCTATCTTCCGTAAGAAGTGCTTCAATAACTTCTCTTTCTTCAGAAGCAGTTTCAGTTTCTGAAGCTTCGGTTCCGCCGGATTTTTCCGCAACCGCACCGATTTTATCAGCAATTTTTCCGCAGCCCGAAACCGCGATCATGCTGATCATTAATGCCAATACAAAACCCGTCCTTATAGCTTTCAACAATTCCCTTTATTCCTCTTCTTATCAATAATTTTTCAATATCTCAGCAGCAAGCTTCTCATACTCTTCCCGCGGCCAGCGTTCAAAATCAGGATGTGAGCTGTACATATTGCCATATTCCGGGTCATCCTTGTATTTCGGCACAACATGGATACAGAACTGTTTATCAACATCACTTATCGTGAGCAGTTCTATATCATCCGGGCCAAAGGTTTTCTGAATTGCCCTCATCAGTTCGAAAAGATCCCTCATAAAAGTACTTGATTCAAGCGCCGAAAGCTTTAATAAGCTTGCCCTCTTCTCTTTATTTACAAGAATCGCATTCCCCTTATAGGTCTGATCCCACATAAGATATGCAATTGTCATGTTGTCTTCTTTTATGATAACTCCGAATTTCTTCTCGTTCTCGGCTCTCTCCTCCTGTTTTGACTGCTCCATGTGCTTAAAGAGTTTCTGATACCTTCTGTATTCCCGTCCCAGATCTTTGTCATTTTCAAAAAGATGATCCCATATGATATCCTGTATAAAGGTTTTTATCTCTATGATAACCATTAGGGGATCTTCTTTTATCCCATCCAGATTGATCGATTTTAATTTTGATAAGATCTGCTGATGACTTTCCTTGTGAGGTGTGACTCTTTTGTAATGTATCTCATCCATCACTTTTTCTTCTTCTTTGAAATGAAGTTCAAAGAATCCGTTAATAGAGTCCAGCAATCCTGTGACGTCATTCTCACTGAGGTTCTTATCCTTCATAAGTTCCTCGGCTTTTTTACCTAATTCAAGAAAATCCTTATGCTGGGCATCAATCTTTTCAATGCCGGTCGCCATTTCTTCATCCCACTCAAATGTTAAACTCATAAGCAACCTCTCAATACAAAAACTACTGTTTAAATTTCCTGTAAATAAACCTGACTATCACAAAGAAGACTATTCCAAAAGCCATAATATAGCCAAAGGCACCTATAGCCGGAATTCCGAAAAGCTTCGGTGTCATATCCGTGAGACATACAATGCTTGACCCAATCATGAGCGCCATTACCCAAAGACCTATAACTATATTCCTTACAGCCTGATAAATGACTATATTAAATTTATCGGTAGATTCGAGCCTGAGCTTAACCCTTGCCTGCCCGGCCATATATTCTCTGACCGCATCAGACAGGATCGTTGGCAGTTCTATGCCCTTATACAATGACTTGTAAACAGCTCTTGCATTTTTCTCCAGTTCTTTTCTCAGATCAAAATTCTTCAGTTTCTCCTCTGCCATTCTTGCAGCGGCTATATCCACCATATTGATCTTCGGGCTAATATCAGCAAGTATCCCTTCCATGTGCGCCAGTCCACGGGCAAGCATTGTCATTCCCTTGGGGATACCTATCTTATTATTCTTCATGATATCCATAAGAGCCTGAAAAGCATTTGAGATTTCAACATTTCCCATGGAAGTGCTGCCATATTCGTCCAGAAACTCTTTTATATCTTCGTAAAGCTTTTCTTTATCAGGCTTTCCCCACAGATTACCCAGATCCAGTATGGCATTTTCCACCATATTTATATCATTCAGGGCTATACCCATGATTCCCCGGTTCATTATCTGCCGGTCCTTTTCACTGAGACGTCCCATCATTCCCATATCAAGCCAGACAATTTTGCCGTCCCTGACTTTTATGTTTCCGGGATGCGGATCTGCATGGAAAAAGCCGTTTTCCATTATCTGTTGTATAAAATTGTTTACAAGCTTTGAACCTATTTCATCTAAATCATAACCATTATTCAGGAGAGCTTCTCTGTCATTAACAGCTACCCCATCCACGTATTCCATTACCAGAACATGATTTGTGGTGTATTCACGATATATTTTAGGGACATAAACATAAACTGCATCTCTGTTATTACTGGCAAACTCCTCCATATTGGAAGCTTCCTTAAGGAAATTCATTTCTTCCTGAGAAACACTCCAGAGTTCATCAATAACAGCCTGCAGATCAACCATATTCCGAATGTTTGCAATCGGCGGCATAAGTTTCGCAGCCTTGCGCATAAGGGTGATATCTCTCGCCATGATATCATAAATTCCCTTACGCTCCACTTTTATTATAACTTCCTGCCCGTCTTTCAGGTACGCCTTGTGCACCTGTGCAATAGACGCCGCACCCAGAGGTTTCTTTTCTATCTTCTTAAAAACCTCTCTCCAGTTACAGCAGTAAGACTCTTCTATAACCTCCAGAACCTCCTTAAAGGGCATAGGAGTCACTTCAGAATTAAGTTTTACCAGCTCATCACAGTATTCCCTCGGAAGAACGTCGGAATGCAGGGACATTATCTGCCCCAGCTTTACAAATGTCGGTCCAAGCTCCTCTAATATATGTCTCAGTTTTTCGGGAGTGATGCCTTTTGTAATTTTATACTTTAACAGTACGTCCTTTATCTCTTTCAGACGTGACTTGTTATCTTTCCCCTTCGCCATCTTTTACCCTTAAATCTGAAAAGCGGACCGGATCAAACGATCCGACCCGCTTAAACATAGTCTTATTAATCTATTTTACAAGTCATCGTCAGCATCATCGACTACGGTCTGACTATCGACCACATCCGATGATCCTTCTGCTTTTCTTATCTCATTTTTCAGGTTCTCGAGATCCTCTTTTGAAAGATTTCCCACAAAGCCTTCAAAATCCTTCTTCCCAGCTGTTGCTGCATTCTTAACCGAATGCTTCAGCTCTCTGTTAATGGATTTTCCATGCTCAACAGTAGCTTCTCCGCGTTTAACAAGATCATCAACCACTTCTGTTGTTTTATCAACAGTCAGTGCCACAGCACCTACGCTTGCAAGAAATATTTTCCTAAGTCCTCCTGTAATAGGATCCATATAAATACCTCCTTCTGTGGCTGTAATACGCAATTTTTATATTAACAGTATATCACAAAAGCCGCATCCAATGTTGTACTAATTCCAGACCTTTAGGTGCAAAAATCATTATTCCTATCAAAGCAGATACTATAGCCGAAATCAGAACTGCCCCGGCTGCCGCATCTTTGGCAAGTTTCGCAAGCGGCTTTCTTTCCTCGGTCACAAGATCCACTGTCGCTTCGATCGCCGTATTTACTAGTTCAAGACTCATAACAAGGGCAAAAAGCAGCAGGCATATCATCCATTCAAGACGGCTTATCTTTAACAAAAAACCGGCAGCTATCACTGCTGCAGTAATACAGCAGTGTATCTGCATATTTCTTTCTTTTTTTATACATGCAATTATACCGGCAAAAGCGTGGAAAAAACTTTTATATAGAGGTTCCTTATTCATTTCTTATCCCAATTTTATCTGGTGGAATACTTTCTTACCCTTCTGGATTATAAGTGTACCTTCCGCATCGAGGTCAGCTGAAGTAAATACTCTCTTTACATCAGTAACCTTTTCACCGTTAACAGAAACACCGCCCTGTTCGATCTGTCTGCGTCCGTCAGAACGTGTCTTTACAATACCTGTATCTACAAGCATGGTGATAAGATCTTTGCCGGCATCGAGCTCATCCTTGCTGTATGTGGTTGTCGGCATATTAGCACTCTTTCCGCCGCCTGCAAATACATCTCTTGCAGCTGCAAGTGCCTTATCAGCTTCTTCCTGACCGTGAACGATCTTTGTAACCTCGTATGCAAGAACTTCTTTTGCCTTGTTGATCTCCTGATCCTTAAGCGCACCGAGGCGGCGAACCTCATCCATAGGAAGGAATGTAAGAAGCGCAAGACACTCCTCAACCTTTGCATCTTCAATATTTCTCCAGTACTGGAAGAATTCATAAGGTGTTGTCTTAAGCGGATCGAGCCAGAGTGCGCCCTTCATTGTCTTACCCATCTTTATACCGTCGGATGTTGTAAGAAGCTTCAGTGTAAGACCATAAGCATTTCTTCCGGTCTTGGATCTGATAAGGTTTACGCCTCCGATGATGTTGCTCCACTGGTCATCACCACCCATTTCAAGCTCACAGTCATAATCGCAGTTAAGCTTGTAGAAGTCATAGGACTGCATAAGCATGTAGCTGAACTCGAAGAAAGTAAGTCCGCCCTTTGCCATTCTGATCTTGTATGCTTCTGCAGCAAGCATTTTATTTACGTTAAAGTGAACACCGATCTCTCTCATGAAATTAACGTAATTCAAATCCAGAAGCCAGTCTGCATTGTTTGCAATTATTGCAGAATCCTCGCCGTCTCCGAAATTTATATATCTGGAAAGCTGCTCCTTGAAACGCTCTACATTATAATCGATCGTTTCTCTTGTAAGCATCTTTCTCATATCTGACTTTCCTGAAGGATCGCCGATCATTGTCGTTCCGCCGCCCATCATGGCAATAGGTCTGTGACCTGCTCTCTGCATGTGCATCATAGCCATAACAGTAAGGAAATGACCTGCCGTGAGTGAATCTGCTGTAGCGTCAAAGCCAATATAGAAGCGAACCGATTTCTTTCCTAAAAGCTCTCTTACAGCCTCTTCATCGGTACACTGGGCAATATAGCCTCTTTCTTTTAATAAATCGTATACATTTTCTGACATCGAATTACTGCTCCTGAAATTAATTATATTTTTAAATACACTTTGTAAGTGTACCATAGCAGGCTTTATTTTGCAATAAAACAGCGCCGGTTGATTCAACAACCGACGCCGCATAATGATCAATGTTTGTGCATTGAAAAACTGTTAACATCAATATTCTCTTTTTCGATCGCCTCTTTAACATTACGCTCATCTGCCTCAGCAATAAGCTTGTCACGGTCTTTCTTTGCGAGATTTTCTTTCTTGTGGCTTGAAGGTCCACCTACACACCCTCCTACGCAGGCCATTCCTTCGATGAAGTCTCCATCCCATTTACCGAACTTCCACAATGTAAGAGCTTTCTTACACTCTTCAAGTCCGCTGCAGACTGTAACATTGATTCCTTCAGGATCAACGCCCTGCTCTTTCAGAGATTCTACAACAGCAGCAGTAACACCGGCAGTATTACCGAAACGCTTACCGAACTTGGATGCTTCCTGAGTTGAGTTTTCAGCAGGCTCAAGCATTACGCCTTTTGCTCTCATCATTGCTCTGATCTCACCGAATGAAAGTGCATAATCTGCATTTCCCTCGAGTTCGGAATCTCTTACTTCATTTTTCTTGGCAACACAAGGGCCAATGAAAACAACTACAGCTCCCGGATCCTTTGCCTTGATCATTCTTGACATAGCACACATAGGAGAAACTGTTGTTGAAATATTATCCTTAAATTCAGGGAAGTGCTTCTTGATGTAGCTTACAAATCCGGGACAACATGATGTAGTAAGCTTCTTGCCTTCTTTATAAGCTTCTGCCCATTCCTCAGCCTCATAATAAGCTGTAAGGTCACCACCAAGTGCTACTTCGTAGCAGTCTTCATAACCAATGGCTTTCATAGCCTTCTTCCAGCTTGCCATTGTGATCTGAGGTCCGAACTGGCCTTCCCATGCAGGAGCAACCATAGCATATACATGCTTACCGCTCTGCATTGCCTTGATGATATCAACTATAGAAGTCTTTGTGCCGATAGCACCGAAAGGACATGCATGTACGCATCTTCCGCACTGTACGCACTTCTCTTCATCGATTACGCAGATTCCGTTCTCGTCCATTGTGATAGCACCTGTAGGACAACTCTGCTTACAAGGTCTTACAAGTTCTGCGATCGCATTGTAAGGACATTCTCTTGCACATGCACCGCACTCTTTACAAAGTGACGGATCGATGTATGAACGTCCACCCTTGCCTATGGTTATAGCGCCGAATTTACAAGCGCTTCTGCAGTTGTGCTGCAGACAGCCGCGGCAGTTATCTGTAACTGTATATCTGGAAATCTGACAGTCATCACAGGCAGCTTCAATAACCTGAACAAGATTGTGTGTCTTGCTGTCAGGTCTTGCGTCAAGTCCTTCTGCCAGCCTTATTCTCTCTTTAACAACTTCTCTTTCTCTGAAAACACAGCACCTGAACCTTGCTTTCGGTCCCGGTGAGATTTCATAAGGAAGCTTGTCTCTACCCTCTTCAAGCTTTCCCTCATATGCAAGTCTAGCAACTTCAGTCAGGATGGTGTGTTTAATATTTAATACGCTTACATCTCCTTCAAGCATGTTCGATTTCTCCTCTTAATTATAAAAACACTTCTTTGTCTAATATTTCACAAACGTTGTTAAGAAAAACCTTCGGCACTGTGAAATGCCGAAGGTCTAAGAATCAGTAAATAATTAGCCTCAAGCCATATAACTGCTATAGTAAACGGCAAAATATGCCGTTTACTATATTAAATCTTATTACTTTGTTGTATCGTAAAGGTCTACGAGACTCTCAAGATACTCGAAGTGCTTCTTGGAGTTCTCAGCAGCAGCTGCGAAGAGTCTGTCTGCCTTCTCTTTGTTAACCTTCTGAAGAGCTGTGTAACGAGCTTCTCCGCTAAGGAATTCCATGTAATCCTTTGTTGCAGCCTTTGAATCAAGAGTGAACTTCTTGTCTGCTGCAGGGTTGAATCTGAAGAGGTTCCAGTATCCTGTCTCAACAGCCTTCTTCTCTTCTTCCATAGCCTTACCCATACCAACTCTGATTCTGTGGTTGATACAAGGAGCATAACC
>CAJORC010000080.1 GCA_905236615.1 uncultured Lachnospiraceae bacterium | reverse complement strand
GTCGAGTAAACTCAAAATCCTTTTACCCGCTGAGCTTGTTGTGAGATTGCTCATACTTTCAGTCCTCCATTGCGAATAATTAGTTGTCATATTTCTCTCAGGGCATAGATATCCCTGTGAAAATCTTAACACTCATTTTAGTATAGCATAAAGGCTATTAAAAATATAGCAAAAAAGACAGATTTCTTGTATTAAAAAAACATCTGATGTCTTAAAATTAAGACAAAAGATGTTTTTTACAATACGTATTTATCAGTCATTTATACTTCAAGATTTATCGGCTTTTCCGGATCTTCCCCAAGTTCTTCCGTAGCCTCTGCTTCAGCCTGTTCCCTGAATTCCTCCAGTCTTTCAGAAGCCGGTTTCGGAAGTTCATCAAGACTCTTAACACCAAATCTTCTCAGGAATTCTTCCGTTGTTCCGAAAAGAAGCGGTCGTCCCGGAGCATCAAGTCTGCCAAGTTCTTTTATAAGGTCATATTCAAGCAGTCTGTCAATCGCATGTGAACAGCTCACTCCTCTGATATGCTCTATCTGCATTCTTGTTACCGGCTGCTTATAGGCAATTATCGAAAGTGTTTCCAGTGCCGTATCCGACAGCCTGTACTGCTTTGGCGTCCTTGCGATCTTTATGAGATACTCATACATATCGCTCTTTGTAGCAAGCTGTACCGAATCCTCAAGCTGTACCAGCACCAGTCCGCTCTCGTCAGACTCATATCTTTTTTCAAGGACACCGAGGGCGACCGTTAACTGTTCATCGGTCGCCTCCGTAATTTCCTTTAATCTGCTTAATTCCACCGAATCACCCGATGTAAATAAAATAGCCTCTATTATACCTGCCAGTTTGTTCATATCCATCGTATCCATATCATTATTTCTAAGCAGCTTTTTCCTTTAATCTTACCAGTATGTCTTCCTCATCAGACGCCTGCGAAACTTCATAATTTCCGGTCTTCATAAGTTCCAGAAGGCACATAAAGGTAACGATCAGTTCAAGCTTTGTTCCTACTCCCTCCAGAAGTTCCCTGAAGCTGAAATTCTTATGCTCCAGAGCATATTTCTTCACAAATTCAGTTCTTTCTTCCAGATTTACCTCATCCTTTTCAATCTTTCCGAACTTAGAACGAATAGGGTCAATTTTGTCTTCCCGACGTTTTAATGTCTCTTTAAAAATCTTATTCAGCTTCTCAAGAGTCATATCTCCCAGAAGGATATCGTAATCAACCGGAGCCTTGTATTCGCTTATCCATTCAGGCATCTCAGCCTTTCTGAACATTACATGAGAAGCGTCCTGCTGCATATCCTTAAGCGCAAATGACATATAACGGCAAAGCTTATATTCAAGCAGCTGTCCCACAAGCTCGTCCCGGGGATCTTCCGGTTCACCTTCCTCATTAACCTTCTGAGGCAGAAGCATTTTACATTTTATGTCCAGCAAAGTCGCCGCCATAACAAGAAAATCGCTCATGACATCAAGGTCTGCCTCCATCATGGCATTTAAGTATTCCATATACTGACCGGTTATCAGCGATATCGGAATATCATAAATATCAACTTTATTTTTTTCAATAAGGTGAAGCAGCAGATCAAGGGGACCTTCAAATGCTTCCAGTTTCACTTCCATTGTCATTTCAATCCTCATTGGCTGTCAGATTTATGATCCGACAGGTTTCAGCTTTACAAAAAGAATCTCAGGCGTATTGAAAACCCTCAGACGTATCGAATGCGAGCCCAAGCCGCGGCTTACGAGCATTCTGCTCTCATCTTTCACATAAACACCTGCATCATATTTCGGGAAAAGCTTATATGCGGGAGAAACAGTGCCTCCTATCCCCGGTATCCTTATGATTCCGCCATGAACATGCCCCGACAAGATAAGATCGGGATTCCATGTGACATAATCCATGAAATGCTCAGGATTATGAGCCAGAAGAATATTGAACTTTGACTCATCGGCAACATCTATCAGCTCATACAGATGCTCTGTAGGAACCGGATATCTCACAACTTTTCTGTAATAAGTCTTTTCAAGATCAAGTCCCGTTATCCTTATATTGCTGTCTTCGATGTCCTTGTACTCATTTCGCAGAAGCCCGACCCCTGCATTCTGCAGTCCTCTGACAAAACGCCTTCTCTGTTCGGAGTATTTCGAAATTTCCAGAACTTTTCTCTCATGATTTCCGACACCGAAATATACCGGAAAAATACCTGCGAGAACCTTCAGGAATTCCATGATCCTTGTGCAGTCAGCATTTCTTCCGCCTTCTATCCAGTCACCGGCTATGATTATCATGTCCGGATCAAGCTTTTTCAGCGCATCAAGAAGCCGGCAGTTATCTTTCCCGTACTCGCATTCATGCAGGTCTGAAATAACCGCCATTGTACTCTCTTTTGTGATTTTCGGAGACTCAAAAGTCCATCTGTTGATTTCAAATTTTTTTAATGAAAAACCCATACCGTTATTTCTTTTTGAAAATATCCGCAAGAGCCATTCCGAATATAGAGTCCTTAAAGCCGCCGTTTATCTCTTCAAAAGTAGCAGCGTTTATATTGGACTTCGGGAAAGCACTCTTCCACTGTGCTATGATGATATCCGTCATAAGTCTGTCTTCCTCATTTGCATTTGAAAGAATGCCCGGAAATACATAAAATACCATCATGCACTGCATATCTATAAGTTTTTGCTCACGGTTGAACCAGCCTGTGGACTCATAAGTATTCTGAGCCCATTTCACAAGATCAAGTGCCGCTGCATTCATTTTATCATCGCGTTCTTCCTTATCTTCAGTCTCCCGATAAAGAGTATTAAAGAGTTCATATACATCTCTCATACTGCTTCTGTAATTAAGGAAGAAGTCTTCATAACGCCTTTTTCTGAAATTTTTGAGACCTGCTCTGGTATCTATTTCAGACAAAAGGCGGTGTGTTTCATTTTCAATTGACATAGTATTTTCCCTGTATTTTACTCTCTCGATCAGAGATTCGCATTGTGATAGACCGCCTGAACGTCATCATCATCTTCAAGCAGATCAAGGATTCTCTGAAGCTTTGTTGCTGCCTCTTCGTCGTTTACATCAACATAGTTCTGCGGAAGCTTTGTTACTTCTGCCGAAACCATCTCTACCTTGGCTTCTTCAAGTGCTTTTCTTACATCCTCAAAAGCATCGGGAGAAGTGATGATCTCAAAGCTGTCATCCTCTTCATTGAAATCGTCAGCACCTGCATCAAGTGCCATCATCATAAGGTCATCTGCAGAAAGCTCACATTCCTCTTTATCTACGATGATCTGACCCTTTTCATCGAACATGAAAGATACACTTCCCTGTGTTCCGAGATTTCCGCCGCCCTTTGTAAAAGCTGCACGAACATTGGCAGCTGTACGGTTTCTGTTGTCTGTAAGCGTCTGAACGATGATAGCTGAACCACCCGGGCCGTATCCTTCATAAGTACAATATTCGTAATTTACGTTATCTGAATCGCCCGCTGCCTTCTTGATACCTCTCTCGATAGTATCGTTAGGCATGTTTGCAGCCTTAGCCTTTGCAACAACCTGCGCAAGCTTGAAATTGTTGTTTACGTCCGGTCCGCCTTCCTTTACGGCAACCGCGATCTCACGTCCGATAATGGTAAATACCTTACCCTTGGCAGCATCGTTCTTTTCCTTCTTGTGCTTGATGTTTGCAAATTTTGAATGTCCTGACATTTCTAAAAACTCCTTACTTAAATATATATTTTTTATGGGGTAATATCCTTATTTTAAGAATTTCCCGTATTATCCGCCGAATTCTCCGGAATCTTCCGGCACCTTACCGATTGTATCACACGACCCTTGACCGATGCAATCCGAAAACAATATCCTTCATAATCCGTTTCAAAATCTTCACCTGTTTTCGGCACATGTCCGAGCCTGTCAGTCAAAAATCCGTTCAGGGTTTCGTAACCGTCATCCGGGAATTCAATACCCAGTTTTTCCGAAACTTCCTCAAGAGGCGTAAGCCCCTCGATAATAAAGGTATTATCACCCTGACGTCTGATGTTCACTTCCTCGTCATCATATTCATCTAAAATATTTCCGAAGATTTCTTCAAGGATGTCTTCCATCGTAACAATGCCTGAAGTCTGCCCGTACTCATCAACAACGATCATCATGTGCGTCTTATTCTGCTGCATTCCATGAAAAAGAGTATCTATCTTCCTTGTTTCGGGGACAAATTTCGCCTCGATAATAAGACCTTCTATCTCGCGGATCTTCTTCTGCCTCAGATCAGGACGCACATTGCTCTTCATGACATCCTTAAAATAGATGACTCCGATAATATTGTCGATGTTCTCTTCATAAACCGGATATCTTGATTTATTCCCGTCCAGCATAAAGTCGACAACATCTTCAAGGCTGTCATCGGCATCGATCCCTATGATATTTTCACGATGGGTCATAATATCATGGGCTTCCTTGTCGGAAAACTTAAAGACCTTGTTTATCATCTCCGCTTCAGACGCCTCGAAAACACCCTTTTCATGGCCTTCGTTGACCATGGATATTATTTCATCTTCGTCTAACTTATCTTTCTTCTTAAATAAACTACTGAATTTTGACAACATCTCTGAATTCGTCTCTGACGTCCACTGCCTTTCCGTCTTTTATATAAATTCTGGGAATACGTCTGCCCAGATCACAGGAAAGCTCATAATTAAAGCGTCCCGAAAGGTCTCCGAGTATTTCCATGCTGATCTCTTCGTCTCCGTCACGCCCGATCAGGGTCACTTCATCACCCTCGGCTGCTCCCTCGATATCCGTAATGTCCACCATGAACTGATCCATGCAGACACGACCAAGTATGGGTGCTTTCTTTCCTCTGATGAGAACATATCCCTTATTTGACAGGCTCCTCGGATAACCGTCTCCGTAGCCAACCGGAATAGTAGCGACCCTGCGGCGTTCTTCTGCCGTATAAGTGCCTCCGTAACTTACTGCCTCTCCAGGCTCAATATACTTAATATATACGATATGGCTTTTCAGTGCAAGTAATGGTTTGAGGTCAATTATATCGCGTCTCACTTCATTGGAAGGCCAGAGCCCGTAAAGGGTTATGCCTGCCCGCACCATATCCATGTTGGCTTCCCTGTAATCTATAATGCCCGCAGAATTGGAACAGTGGTGGATCTTAAATTCTATTTTTCTTTCCTTAAGTTTTTCTATATAATTACTGAATTTTTTTATCTGGCCTAAAGTATTTTCCCTGCCGATCATATCTGCCTTTGAGAAATGGGTGAAAACGCCCTCCATTTCCACATTCGGAAGCGCTGCTATCTTCTCAACCGTTTCAAGAGATGAATCGTCGGGACGGACTCCTATCCTGCTCATCGCAGTATCAACCGCAAGATGGAAGTATACCTTTTTCCCAAGTTCTACAGCCTTCTTTGAAAATTCCTCTGCCTGATCAAGTCTGAAAACTGCCGGACGTATCTCATTTTCTATCATTCCGGCATAAGTTTCCGGAAAGGTATATCCCAGCACTAAAATAGGCTTTGTGATACCATTGCTCCGAAGCTCCATTGCTTCCTCGAAGGTGGCTGTCGCAAAGCCGTAAAGATAATCAAGATTTTCAAGTTCTTCCGCAAGTTTAACTGCGCCATGGCCGTAAGCATTTGTCTTTATTACCGCCATCATTCTGGTCCCGTCCGCTATATTGCCCTTCATGGACTCCATATTGAAGTGCAGGGCGTCCAGATCCACAGTCGCATAGACTCTTTCATATTTTCGCATAACAAAGCCTCCCTCTTATGTTTTGGTTTAGATTATACCACCATGATATAGGGAATGTTAAGCAAAAATTTATCAGATATCTTAAATATCAAGCTCCGAGATCGATGAAATGATATCACTGGCGAGCATTGTATGGGCACCGTTCTTTTCTTTTGCCCTGTCTCCTGCTGCTCCGTGAAGGTATACCGCACGCCATGCAGCTTCCTTAGCCTTT
>CAJORC010000079.1 GCA_905236615.1 uncultured Lachnospiraceae bacterium | reverse complement strand
TCGACCGTTTCTTCGGTATACTCCACTTCACGAATTCCGAATACAGTTTCAATAAGCGGACCGCTTATCGCATTACTTGCATATTTGGACTCCATTTTCGGTTGTGCCGAATATATAAATATTATATACATCACAAAAATTGCAGGCAGTACTGCAACTGCCCGCAATATAAATGGAAGCTTCATCAAAATTCCCTTTTCTTAAAACTACGACATCCTATAACACAGGTTACAATCGTATAAATAATTGATGTGATTATGATCTTAGGCACATCTCTTGTTGCGTAAAACTGTAAGGTCTGGAACTGCGGTGTAATAAGCCAGTCCCTCACCCATACAAGTGGGATTATTCTAAAGCTATCAGTCGCCAAAAGCATTATAATCCTCGGAAGCACAATTACGCAAGCACCGAATAAAATATATGCCTGTTTTTTTGTTTTTGCAGAAAATAAAAACATATTAGCGGCAGAAACACCGACAATGAGCAGCGGAAATGCTATCACTACCGACTGGACAAAATCAAGCATTACCGAAATATCAATCGTCCCGTCATGAACCTGAAATATCGGCGTTATAATGAGGAATACCAGCACCGCTATCAATGCATAAACCACAAGCATTATCAGTTCAGTGATCAGCTTACCGAAATATATATGTATTCTTGTAAGCCCTATCGTAGATTTATCCCTGATCCTCGGATCCGGATATGTATCTCCGAAAACGATGTCCGCAATAAATATACAGCTGTAATAAGGAACCCAGAAGAAACCTTTTGCAAAGATTATAAGGTTAGAAGCGTAAGTTCCGTCATTCATTCCGTAAAGAATGCTTCTGAAAGCGCTCATAGCAGAATTTGCAAGCAAACACATCGCTACTATTCCGAAGAAATAGTAGCGTGTGTATTTTCTCTTTAATGCGTTATTTAATTGTGACTTAATATAGTAAACCATAAACTGTTTTTACTCGTTATCGCCAACTGAATAGTTCGGCGCTTCCTTAGTAATGTGAATATCGTGAGGATGGCTTCCACGAAGAGCTGCTGATGTAATCTTAACAAACTTTGCTGTATCGTGAAGTATGTCAATAGTCTTTGCACCACAGTATCCCATACCTGAACGAAGTCCGCCAATAAGCTGGAATACAGTATCTTCGAGTGAGCCCTTATATGCTACTCTTCCTTCTACTCCTTCCGGAACAAGCTTCTTTGCACCTTCCTGGAAGTATCTGTCCTTACTTCCGTTGTTCATGGCAGCGATAGAACCCATGCCGCGGTAAACCTTATATTTTCTTCCCTGATAAAGCTCGAACTGCCCCGGAGCCTCATCACATCCTGCAAAGATTGAACCCATCATGCAGACAGAAGCACCTGCTGCAAGAGCCTTTGTGATGTCACCTGAATACTTGATACCACCATCGGCAATAATAGGAATTCCTGCTTCTCCTGCTGCCTTATAGCAATCCATAACAGCTGTGATCTGCGGAACACCGATACCTGCAACAACTCGTGTTGTACAGATGGAACCGGGACCGATACCAACCTTGATCGCATCTGCACCTGCTTTGATAAGATCTCTGCAGGCATCAGCTGTTGCAACATTACCAACGATAACATCAAGGTCAGGGAATGCACTCTTGATCTCACGGCAGACATCAAGAACGTTCTTTGAATGACCATGCGCAGAGTCAAGAACCACGCAGTCAACCTTAGCCTTTACAAGAGCTTCCGTACGCTCCATGAAATTAGCTGTAATTCCGATACCTGCACCGCAGAGAAGTCTTCCCTGTGAATCTTTTGCTGAAATAGGATATTTTATCTGCTTCTCGATATCCTTTATTGTAATGAGTCCCTTTAAGTTTCCTTCGCTGTCAACGATAGGAAGTTTCTCTTTTTTCGATCTTGCGAGGATTTTCTTCGCTTCTTCAAGAGTAACGCCTTCGGGAGCAGTGATAAGTCCCTCGCTGGTCATGCACTCTTTGATCTTCTTTGTATAATCTTCTTCAAATTTAAGATCACGGTTTGTTATGATACCGACTAATTTCTTTCCTTCAGTGATCGGAACTCCCGAGATCTTGAACTTTGCCATGAGGTTATCCGCATCACGAAGAGTATGTTCAGGCGAAAGATAAAAAGGATCTGTTATAACACCGTTTTCAGAACGCTTTACCTTATCTACTTCATCAGCCTGCTGTTCAATAGACATGTTCTTATGGATTATACCGATACCACCCTGTCTTGCCATCGCTATTGCCATATTGCTTTCGGTAACCGTATCCATTCCCGCACTCATCATGGGAATATTAAGCCTGATCTTCTTTGTAAGCTGTGTTGATACATCGATCATATTAGGAGTGATTTCCGAATAGGAAGGCACTAACAGCACATCATCAAAAGTAATTCCTTCGCCAATAATCTGACTCATTACAAACCTCCGTCTAAACTGTATTAATTTTATGATTTAGCGACTATCATAGCAAAAAGAAATTTTCATGTCAATCGGTTTCACAAGGGTTTTAAACTTTTTTAATAAAGCTTCTCAATTCAGCTTATTAAAGATTCTTGTTAATTATGACCTTGCTGGGAGACGCGAACCTCATTGCCTCTTTAAGCTCATCATTAGGTTCAAGGATAAGTTTCTGCAAACCTTTATCATCTCTTATTATCATCACATAGCGTTTCCTGCCTTCTTCTCCGGAGGAAAAGTCCTTTACTGTCATATTCTGGTTATTGTAATTGTCGAGCTGATACGCACCTTCTTCTGCAAATATCTCCAATTTGTCAAGGGTCACATTAAGCACATTCTTTCTGTTCTCTTTTGACATTATCTTATCAACCGAAAATTCCCCGGCTGCCAGAAGATATTCATATTCAAGAGAAAGACAGGGTAAAAGCAGATAACTTGCAATTCCTGCTGCGATTCCCGGTATAAGAAAAAGGAATTTAACCGTCAGCAGTCCGAATAATATAAATGCAGCTGTAATACCGATTGCCACGGCTTTTATAAGCGGTGCGGCAGGATTAGCCTTTTTTGCTACAAGACATTCAACATAAGTATCGTTCATTATTTTTTCACTCCCATTTCTGTGGAAAAATAGGCAGCCTCTTACAGACGTGTCGTTTTTCCGGGCGGCTTTTATAGATTATTTTTAACATCGCAAATGTCAGTATACCACTGATAACGACAGATATCAATTCACCATTGAAGGTTGAAAGGAATTTCAGCCCTCCTGTCGAAGCAGATGTATAGACAAAGATATTTGCAGCGGAATGGGCAAATATCGGGGCAAATATGCAGTCAAAACGCCAGAAAAGGAAAGAAAGCATCAGTCCAAAAAGACATGCATAAATGAATTGTATAAAATTTCCATGGTATATTCCGAAAATTATACTGGAGAATATTGCCGCTGCCCCTGTTGCCATGTATATTTTCAGTCTTCCGAAGAGTATCCAGCGGAATGCTATCTCCTCGATCACGGGCGTAATAATGCCATACAGTACAATCCCGGTAAGCAGAGGATACAGAAACATCTGGGACTGTACCCTCTCAGAATATCCCGTGAATATATCTTTTAGCCTCAGAAGCGTAATAAGCTGGTTTAAGAAAACCGCTGCCGTTATCCCCAACGGAAAAGACAGATATATGTGCCGGTCCGAAAAACCTCTTTTGAAATATCCAATTATTCTTTCCATCAGATCTATCCTTATATTACAAGTTCTTTCTTCAAATAAACAGAATAAATAATTTTCTCTGCGATTTCAAGCCCAAATATTGATTTAAGGGCATCTGCATAAAGATCCAGCTGGACCTTATATCTTTTTATCAGAGTCTCTTCATCAACACCCCTGTCTGTCTTGTAATCCACCAGATTTATCTTTTCATCCTCTATGAAAAATGCATCTATTATTCCCTGTATCTGCACCGTTTCATCCTGCGGCCAGCTTTTATCGATAGTTTCGGCATTTCTTGCTATAATGAATGGCTGTTCTCTGAAAAGATTTCCTCTCTTGTCGGCAGCCTCCATCCTTTTTGCCAGCTCTGACTGTGCAAATTTTAATATATCGTCTGCCCTGACGAGTTTAACCGCCTCTTCCGTAAGCTGATCCTCTTCATACAGGCGTTTTAAGTAAGCCTCCGCATCGGAACGGTTCTTTATCTCGCTTCTTTTCAGAAGTTCGAATGCTTTATGATAGGCCGTACCTCTGACAGCAGCTGCTTCGGCAGCCTTTTCCCTGTCCTGTGCATTCTCTTCAGTCTCTTCCACTATCTCATCGGGCATGACAGCCTCAATCTTCTCCTCTTCCTGCACATGTTTCTTTATTCTCGACACCGAAAGCTTTGCCGGAAGCGAAAATGCATTCTCATGTTCGTAAACCCACGAAAGATTTCCGGATAAAAGCTCTTCTGTCTTTTCATCAATAGTCCCTGAAAGATCAAGATGTTCATAATACTCTTTCGTTTCCTTCAAATAAGCATCTTCACCGACAGCATCAAAAACAATGTCTGAAATATTTTTAACACCTGTCCTTATCACCCTGCCTGTTTCGCCATCCTCAAACGCTTTTAAAAGGAAATCAAGATATGAAGCAGCATGACTGACCGGTTTTGCGGGTGTTGAAAGAGTCTTTTCCGCATCATCAGTAACTGCCGTCATTATGAGTTTTTCCTTTGCCCTTGTCATCGCAACGTAAAATATCCTCAGTTCCTCACCGACATCGCTTCGACGTTTCTTCTCCGCAATAAGATTCTTTATGGGAACAGTATATCTTATCCTGCTTTCTGCATCCGTTCTCTCTATTCCGATGCCAATTTCGGAATCTCTTATGATCTTACCCCTGAATTCACCGACATTAAATTTTTTAGCAAGCTGGCCTACAAAAACAACCGGGAATTCAAGTCCTTTTGATTTATGTATACTCATGATACGGACTGCATCGGCTCCCTCGTTTCCGCCTTTTGCCTCACCAAAGTCCATATCGTATTTCTTTAATTTCTCAATATATCTCAGGAAGAAAAATATTCCCTTATAGCTGGTCTTTTCAAAGTCCAGTGCTTTCCTGACAAGGAGTCTTAAATTTGCGGGAGCCGAACCGCCTTTGGCGCCTGCATAAAGGTCATAACCCCTTTCATCTATGATCTTTTCGATCAGACTGTGTATGGGAGTATAACTGCTTAATTTCCTGTATGAATCGATCATATGAAGAAATGCCTCACATTTTGAAGCAAGTTCATCAGATACAGTCTCTGTCGAATCTTCAGACTCCATTCTTCCTGCCGCCGTCATGACTGCTTTATAAAAGCTGCCTTTCATTTCCGCTTTCCTGATCTCAGCCATTTCCTCATCACTGAAGTCTCCGATAATACTCAGCATGACTGCCGCAAGGGCGATATCATTAACAGGATTATTGATCACAGTCAGAAATGATATCAGCGTCCTTATCTCCTCAGTCTGGAAATATCCTGTTTTCGACTCCATAATAACCGGTATTCCCGCCTCTTCAAGAGTCTTCGCATATATTTCATCCACGCCTTTAAGTGAGCGCAGAAGTATTGCAAAATCAGAATACTTAGCCGGTCGTGTTTCTCCATCCTTAAGAGACTGAACCATGAAATTGCCAGCCATCTCCCTGATCCTGTCAGCAGTCACCCTCGCTTCGGTTTCAACCTTGCCTAAATCTTCTTCATCATCTGTCTGCACAAGGATAAACTCTGTCACATGATCCGACTCATTTTCACCATAGGATGCGCCATAGTTTAGTGCCGCATCGTCATCGTATTCAACTCCTCCGATATTTTCATGCATGACCGCCTTAAACACGGCATTTACAGAATCCAGAACCTCACTCCTGCTTCTGAAGTTCTTTGAAAGAAGGATCCTCTCACTCTTCTCATCCTCTGCTGAAAATACATAACGGTCCATAAAAATGGAAGGATCTGCAAGACGGAAGCCGTAAATACTCTGCTTTACGTCTCCCACGCAAAAATAATTATTATCTTTTGCAACAGAGGTAAGGATCTCTTCCTGGACTATATTTGAATCCTGATATTCATCAGTCATCACCTCTGCAAAGAATTCCCTATATCCTTCAGCTGCGCCGGTCTTAAGCGCATTCAGCGCAATATGTTCAAGATCGGAAAAATCTATAACATTCTTCTCTTCTTTGATCTCACCGAAACGTTCCGCAAACGCAAGAGTTATCCGTGACAGTTCCCTGACAAGAGGTCGTGCCTTCTTCACAGACTCAGCGATTTCATCTGCGGACTGCCTGAAATAATCATCCCTGATACTGTTTATCCGCTTCTTTACACCGTCCCTTAAAAGCTTTACGGTTTCCTTTAACTTAGGATCAACCTCCGGAGTCTTTTTCGATGACAGTCTGCCAAACTGAATATTCTCAAAGGCTAGTTTCATATTATCATAATCACGGTCTGCTGCCAGACTCATGACCTGCCTGATATCATCATTTAAGTTATCAATATAAATATCCGGACCGGCAGGACTTCCAGCTATTTCGAGAGCACGTTCCAGCTCTTCCCTGCAATCATTTATCTCCTCCGAAACAATATCAAGCATAAGCTTCATCCACGGCATCTCTTTTAATTCGTCCGCGTTTTCACAGCTGTAACTATCCTCAAGACTGCCAAGCCATTTTTCAGGTTCAACCTTGCTCTGGGAAAAATTATATAGAGACAGAACAGCCCCAAGTACATCAGAATCATCTTTCTGTGTGGAAAACTCCTCCAGAAAGTGCAGAAATCCTTCTGAAGCATCATCATAAAACTGCTCCAGAACATCTGCAGCAGCATCCTCTTTCATTATTGAAAGCTCACTCTCATCCGCAATGCGTACCTGAGGTTCGATCCCTATCCTGTCAAAATTGTCAAGGATCACCATTCTGCAGAAACTGTCTATCGTCATAATGTGTGCCGAATGAATGAGGTTTGTCTGGCGTATCAGATATTCATTTTCCGGATCGGCTTCGAGCGCATCTTCCAGCGCATTTCTTATACGCTCTTTCATTTCAGCCGCAGCCGCATTTGTAAAGGTCACAACAAGGATCCTGTCTATATCAACAGGGTCATCCTTATCCATAACCCTACCTATTATCCTCGAAACCAGAACCGCTGTTTTTCCCGAGCCTGCCGCAGCCGCAACAAGCACATTTTTATTTCTTGAATCAATTACTTTCTGCTGATCAGGCGTAAAATTCATCTTTTTTCACCCATTTCAATATCTTTTTTCATAAGCCCGATGATTTCAGATGTGTCTTTAATTTCTTTCAGTTTACGTTTTTTATAACCGCTCCTCTTCTCGTCAAAAAGACACACATCTCTGTAATCACAATATTCACATTCACATGTTTCTTTGTACTCAGCCGGTGATTTTTCTATATTTCCATCTTCTATACTTTTCTTGAACTGATCTGATCGAAACCTCACATAATCCGAAAGTATCTTAAAACCGTCTTCTTCCAGTACCGACGCAGCTGCTGCAAAACTTCCGTCTTTTTTCGTCGAAACAGGAATTATCTCGGATTTTCCGTCAAAATCCTTATCAAAAAGCTGTATTACATCACTGTCGGCATTTACGATACCCCTAAGCTTAAGTGTACCTCTGATTGTCTTTTCGGCTTCCTCCGTGGTCAGTTCCTTCAGTTCCTCTGCTTTGACCGTAGGATCATCTATATGATAGTAAAAAATGCCTGCCGGCTTTACTTCAAGCGAAGGATGCGCTATCTTTTCTATCTTCATTGCAGCATTCATATATATCACAAGCTGCAGATCCATACCGTAGTAAATCCTTGACAGATCAAAGGACTTATTGCCGGATTTATAATCAATTACCGAAAGGTAGAGCTTTGATCCGTATTCAGCAGTATCTATGCGGTCAATACGGCCCCTGAAGCCTTCCTCATAAAAGTCCTTTTCGAATGCCGCAGTATTAAAGCTGCCTCTCTTTGCCTGATACTCAAGGGTTTTAACCGTTCTTTTCAAAATCCTGCTCATTCTTGTAATAAAATACTCATTGCGCTTTGAGCCCTTCAACACAAGGTTGTCATTCTGCCCTAAAAAGAGCTCCAGCGCTTCTTCAGACAGTTTTAATGCAGATTCATCATCAAGATCCGAAAAAGTCATTTTCCGCTCTGCAAGTAGTTCCGAGCAGATCTCAAGAACACCGTGAAGGATTATTCCGATATCCTTTCTCTCGAAGCCGAATTCTTCCCTCTCCTTAAGTCTGAGTCCGTATCTTAAGAAATGCTCATATGCGCATTGGGCGAATTTTTCCAGTCTTGACGGAGATGCATATTTTTCATTTCCGAATATGACCGAAGCTGCCGCCTGTGAAACCGGATCGGATCTGTAGTCAAAAAATGCTGCATCCATGATGTTTTTAAGGAACAGTCTTTTTTCATCGGATAATGCAAAATATCTGTATATTTCCGATATTTCCCTGCTGTCTCTTTCAAAAATCCCCTGACTCAGCCTCTGCAGCGCATCTTTTTCGCTTAACAGTTCCTCTCTGACGCCAAAGCTGTCAATTCTTAAGGTCTCTATTTTAGGAAAAGTCTTTTTTATGATATTCAGGAAATAAGACTCTCTCCTGCCCTTACCCTCGATATCCATATCCGACCATGAAAGATAAAGCATCTCCTCAGGCTTGGTACAGCTCATATAAAAATAAAGTCTCTCTTCCCTTATCTTATCCCTTGCTGTCGGTGAAAGCCTTATTCCCTGTTCCTTAAGAAATTCCCTGTCAAAATCCGACAATAGACCTGATCCGCTGTTCTGTTTAGGGATAAGTCCCTCGTTCAATCCCATAAAGAAAAGTATCTTTATATTCTGCAGACGGCTTCTGGTCATATCTCCCGCATTTACCCTGTCGAGTCCCGGCGGGATCGTTCCAACCCTTATTTCATCAAGTCCAGCGTTAAGGATTTCCAGATATTCTCTCATTGTCATTTTTTCATCCGGAATAAGTGACTCTATCCTTTCAAACAGTTCTTCAAATTTGTCATAAATCTGAGCATATTCTGAAGCCTTTCTGCTGTCATTGTTTTCCTCAAATCCGGCTGAAAGTTCTTCAAGCTTTTCCCTTACCGAAAGATTTTCTATAAATGTTCTCAGTCCTTTTGTATAATCTCCGGCAGTGACATTTCTTTTCGTCATCAGCTCGTCAAGAACCTGAAGATCAGCTTTCAGAATGTCTTTCAAGCTGTTTATCCGCTCCAGATCCTCTTCTGCCATATTTCTCGTATGCCAGACCCAGCTCTGTGTATATTTTTTCCGTCCTCTTAAATTCAGGGCTTTTATGTAGTTTTCGAAAATATCCACATCTTCCGCTTTGAATCCGCTTATCCCCGACCTCAGGAAATGTATGACTGACTCAAAACTGTAGTTTTCAATCTCTATTTCGAGTGCAGAACGAACAAACTCAGCATACGGGTTAAGCTCGATGGAATCAGCCGTATCAATAAAAAGCGGTATCCCGTAATTTTTTGCCTCACGTTCAAGAACCGGTGCATACTCGTTAACGTCGCTCATCACCACTGCACAGTCCCTGTATCTGAGACCTCCCTTACTCACTGCCTCACGGATCCTTGCGCACACAAAAGCTGCCTCATCCGTAGGATCAGGCGTATTCACAAGTTTTATATGTTCCGGTATCTCTTCGTATTTTTTCTTTTTTATCCTGAATATGTTTTTTTCAAGAAAGATCAGGTCTTCCTTATCAGCGGCACGTCTTAGGGGATTATCATAAAGATGCACCGTTTCGCATTTCCAGCCGGCAGTCGCCGCTATTTCCTTCAGGCTCTTTATGGTCTGCACGGACATTGAAAAAAGTCCTGCCGAATAGCCGTCGTAATTCAGCGTTACCGTACAGTCACTGCAGTATTTCATAAGTCTTTCGATGAAACGGTACTGAATAGGCGTAAATCCCGTGAAATCATCAAAATATACCGATGCATTTTTCAAAAAAACCGCTTTTTCAGCAGCTTTTCCCGCCAGATCGAGTATCTCTTCATTCGTTATATACTCGTTCTCCATTCTTGCCCTGAAAGCCTTATAGAGAACTGCAATATCCGCAGCCTTTGCAGCAAGATAGTTCTTATCAGCCCTTTTCCCGGACTCTTCAACTATCCTTTCCGGATCAGTTTCATACTGGATATATTCCGAAATTACAGACTTGATCTCACTTATATAACCCTGATGATTGATCTTTGTCTTAAGTGCCTTTAATTTATCCTTTTCTTCAGCTGCGACACGCCTTAAGATCAGATTTTTTCCGGTATCATCAATTATTATTCTACGGTTTCCGCCTGCCGCCGAAAATATCCTGTGGGCAAATCTTGTAAATCCCAACACATCTATATTCAGTATTCCGTTTCCGCGGCTTCTTTTTAATATTTCTCCCGTCACGGCATGTGATGACTGCTCCGGAACAATGATGATAAAATTCTTTTTATAGTCTTCAGCCGACCGGTCTATAACATCCTTAAAAATATAGTCTGTCTTCCCGCTCCCCGCAGGCCCCAGCACTATCCTCAATACACCCATTTCACTACCTCTGTTGCAACGCAATTTCATATTAAGAACCAAGAATCCAGCTTTGCTGGATTCTCCGCGCAAGCGCGGGAGCCAAAGGCTCTTCCTATCCGCGCGCGTCGCATCATACGCACAAAGT
>CAJORC010000078.1 GCA_905236615.1 uncultured Lachnospiraceae bacterium | reverse complement strand
TGCTGTTTTTAAGCATTTTGAATACGAATGGGAAAACAGTGCTGAAAAGGAGGAATTTCAAAAGGCAATGGCTTATCCTGATAAATAATAATTCAATAATTGTAGTGAGGAAGGCACAGTGCCTTCCTTTCATCGTTTGTCTATAAAAGGGCCTGCCAGAATATTAAAACACTTAATTATTTCTGTATTCACTGGGAGAACACCCGTAACATTTTTTAAAAGCTTTTGAAAAAGCCAATTGATCTTCAAAACCTAATGATGCGGAAATGGAAGAAATCTGCATATCCGTTGTCGTAAGCAGGTTTACTGCTTTTGACATTTTTAATTGTGTAAGGTATTTCTTGGGAGAAATTCCAAATTTGTCATGAAAAATCTGTGAAAGGTAATTGGGATGCATACCAATGAGGAAAACGAAATTGGATACATTGATCGTTTATTATTCGCAAGCATGCTAAGGAATCGTTTGCTGTACAGTTTGATTCCACCGGTGGGGATGAGCTGATGACAAAAGATAGTGAAGGCGTAAGGAGGGAGCGTTCCCTCTGACTCTTATAGTGGAAACGCAACGGCGTCTTTATACAGTTTTTTCAGAATATCCAGAAAAATGAACAGACCTTCTCTTGCGTCTGTTTTGTGGGTTACAAGAACACAGTTAAATGATTCATTACATTCAAATGGAATCCAAGCGTACTGGCCACTGTGATCATTTAAGAAGCCGGGAGCCAGACAGACACCTTTGCCAGCGGCAACATTTGTAAGAGTAGTATCGTGATCAGGACTATTGAAGTATTTAATCTTTCCTGATGAGATAAGGCGCTGTTGCACGCTTCTGAGAGCAGAGGGAGAACCACCACCCACCATAAGTGTGCGACCATAAAGATCCTCTTCGGTGATGAGATTCTTTGAGGCAAGTGGATCGTTTTTATCCGTAATAAGATAAACATGACTTTCAAACAGCTCGTGGACAACAGCGCCTGCAAGCTGTTTTGTATTCTCTTTTAATGTAAAGAGAACATCGGATTCATTTTTTAAGAAACCATCCATGCCGTTTTCGTAGCGAAATATAGGTGTTATCTGAGTTCCGGGCATCTTCTCCTCAAATATCCTTATGGCTTCTGGAAGGAAATAAACAGCTTGGCGGACAATAAGGGAGATAGTGATATTATCCTTGTATTTTGCGCTGAAGTTCTGTCCCTGTTCAATAGCTCTTTTCAAATCTTCACGCATTGATGTGAGAAAGGAGACAAACTGCTCTCCGGCTGGAGTGAGGGTTGCGCCTTTACCATTACGCTCGAATATAGTAAAACCGATTTCTTCTTCGAGAAGCTTGATCTGATATGAGAATGTCGGCTGGCTGACAAACATGTTTTCGGAGCCCCGACTGAAACTTTGGGTTCTGGCAAGTTCTATACAATAATCCATTTGTTTTGTGTTCATTATTGGTCCTCATTTGCTATTTAAGAATTAAATATGATATTCCGCCTTCCTATTGAATATTTTATAGGATTTGCGTAACATTGTAAACAGGAAATAAAAAACAAATATTAAAACAAGCAAAGACAAATGGAGGACATAGAGATGTCAAAGACTTTATTTGCATTTAAGTGATAGTCTGCCATTTTTTGCAACAACATTCCAAAAGTGCGGGTGTTCACTGAATTTATCATTGGGATAGTGGATAGTAAATGTCAGTTCATTGTTAAGGTTGATAAAGAACATTCCATGACCGCCATTCTCAGGATAGATAGGTTCATCCTGCAGTGTCCATGGACCGTTTATATTTCCTGATTCTGATCTTGCGGCACCTACTGCATATCCGGAATTTCCCCAACTGGAAAAAATCATGTATAAATTGCCGTCAGTATAATTTACAAAACTGGGACCATCACTAAAATAACAGTCGCCATCTATTCCAAATTCGGCTTTGGCGAAAGGAACAGGTCTGGACCAAATGGCATCCTTTGGAGAAAAGAGCACTTTAGGGTCACTGATAGGTGTTTTCAGGTCGGAAGACAGCTCCAGTAAGCAGAAATCCCCGTCAGAATTACCGGTTCCATCTATCGCGTCTTCAAATGAATGGGAAAAGATAAGGTAGGTTTTTTCATTTTCAAAGTGTAGTGTGCCATCTATACATTCCCATTTATCAGGGGTAAGCCTTTTGGAGTAAAGTTCAAAGGGTCCGGTAGGAGACGCAGATTTTAAGATATAAATACCCTTTTTTATAGTGGGGGCACCAAAAGTGGTTACCAGATAGTAACTATTATTTATTTTATAGCACTCAGGAGCCCAGTAGTTTTCCGTAGCAAAAAAACCGTCAGGTCTCTTGAAAATTTCGATTGGCCCCTCGAAGTTCTCAAGGTCATTGCTTACATAGCAGTCAAATCCAAATGATTCTTTCCAGCATGTTTCGCTTCTTGTGCCATACAGATAATATTTGTTTTCATCTACTAATACATATGGATCACGTAAAAATATATCGTCTTTTCTCATAATAAATACCTCATATAATTGATTCTTTGTCTATGCAGCGAGGAGATGGAAGGCTGGATAAAGCACATACAGCAATAAGAGCCATCAGCATTGGAACGCCAAAACGGACAAGAGTAATCCCTGTTACAGTGGACTGTGGTTCCTGACCAACTGCATTAGCTATGTAGCCGGTCATCGCAAGGACTGAGCTGAGAAGTCCGTTTGAAACTGCAATTCCAAATTTATTTGAAAAACCTTTTAGCGCAGCGATGGTTCCATTCATTATAATACCTGTCTGCATGTAACTCTGATCAGTTACTACCGTCATGAGCATGGCACCATATACCATAAACATTGTTGCAAAAAGAGCTCCTAATCCGGAAAAAATAAATATAAAGGGTATATTGTCTTTTAAAAGCAGGCAGCAGAGATTACAGAGTAGTGTGAATAATTGGGATGCAATAAATGCCATCTTCAGCGATTTAAATAATTTTAAAAATAATGGTATAAGGATAAAGGGACTCAGCAGTCCAACAAGAGATATCGTCATCATATATTGTCCGATCAGATCAGGTCTTACGAGACAATACATAACATAATAGACTGAAGAACTCATCATTACATTAAAGCCTATATAGCCGGCTATCCAAACTATTAATGACGGAATCAGACCTTTTACGGTTTTAAGGAGGCCGAGCTGTTTAATGAGCGGCAGTTTTGTGTCTTTGGATTCGACTGTATATTTTTCTTTTGTTGTAGCAAACAGACAAATAGAAAATACTGTCATCAGAATTCCTGACAGGCCGACTACTATCATGTATCCCTTTGCCGTGTTTTCTCCACCAAAGAAAGAAACCATTGAAAGAGCAAAAGAAGTTGTTAAAGCAGTAAAGATTCCCATAATCTGCGTATAGGTGGAAATCAGTTTCTGACGTTCAGTTTCTACATCTGTTACTGCATTTATGAGTGCATTACATGGTATTTCAAAGGCTGTTCTGAGCATTCCGTACAGAATATAAAAAACAGCTGCCCAGATGATCTTTCCGGAAGGAGAGAGGTTTGGACACATGAACAGGCATACAACTGCAACTGTAAGGCATGCCGGAACCCATAGAAGATAGGGTCTGAATTTTCCGAATCTGGTATGGGTTTTATCTGCAAGAACTCCCATTATAGGGTCATTGATTGCATCCCATACTGATGCCAATACCATAATGACTCCGGCGGCTGCAGCAGGAACACCAAAAGTGTCTGTGAAAAATATCATCAGGTAGGCGCCGACCAGGGAGCCCATAATCTGATAGCCGCTTCCATATGACATGCCATAGGACAGAATGGTCGTCAGTTTTAATTTTTGATTATCCATTTATTTTACCTCCAATCGGATATGACTTTCCGGACAAAGAAATCGGAATTTTGTCCGGAAAGTCATACTTTATTTGTATAAATATGTTATCATTAAGTGGCAGAAAAATAGTGACATTTATTCCGAATATCGTGACACTGTTTTATGGAGCCTTTTTTTGCCGCCGGATGCCAAATCGTAAGATTTGAGCAACGGCGCTGCAAAAACGGACATCCGACGTCATTTTGTCAGAAATAAAAC
>CAJORC010000077.1 GCA_905236615.1 uncultured Lachnospiraceae bacterium | reverse complement strand
GTGATAAGGTTTATGTATATGAAGGTGATACTTCTTCTGTAACAACACTTCGTAATCAGGGATTTACAGAGTATCTTACAGGTGCACTTGCATTCGACGGAAAGACGATCGCTGATGATGCCAAGTGGACAGAGGATCAGGTAAAGAGCAGCATCACATATTCAGGTGCAATGAACTGGAGCCGTTCAGATACAAAGGCAGCTTTCGAGACACTTATGGGTGACAGCTCAAATACATCTACAAAATGGATCTATGCAGAAGATGATGAACTTGCAATGGGTATCCTTGAAGCATTAAACGGCGGTGGAATTGATGATTCCGCAAAGAGCACTTTCCTTGGCAACAAGCCTGTTATCACAGGATGCGGCGGACTTGATGAGTTCTACGGAGTGCTCAGAGGTGAATCATATGAGGATCTTTACGGACAGCTTGGCGGATTTATGTCAGTAACCTACAGCCCCAGCATGATCCAGACAGCAATCGCTGATATGGTAGATTACCTTGACGGCAACGAAGTAACTCAGGATCACGTTATCGAGTGCCAGAATGTAACAGCAGATAACGTTTCGGAATTCAAGGGATTTAATTGATCTATTAAGGGTACCACTGAAAGGAGCAAAAAATGTCATTACTGGAAATGAAAAATATAAAAAAATCTTTCAGCGGCGTACCGGTTTTGAAAGGCGTGGATTTAAAGGTTGAAAAGGGCGAAATCCACGCCCTTCTCGGTGAAAACGGAGCCGGAAAATCAACGCTGATGAATATTTTAACGGGAACTATAGATTACGATGATGGAAATATAGTTTTTGATGGGGAAGTATTAAAAAATATAACTGTTAAAAAGAGCGAGGAAAAAGGAATCGCTTTTGTTCACCAGGAACTCAATCTTTTTAACGATCTGAGGGTATTTGAAAATATATATATAAATAAAGAACTCACAAACAGCTTCGGAAAACTGAAAAAGAAAGAAATGATCAGGAATTCGGAAAAGCTTTTTGCAGAGCTGGGGGTCAATATTGATCCGGCTGAAATGGTGGAAAACTTAAAAATGGGAGAGAAGCAGCTTCTTGAAATTTCCAAAGCACTTTTCTTTGATGCGAAGCTCCTTATCCTTGATGAGCCCACGACATCCCTTACAAATGAGGAAGTTGAACACCTCTTCAAAATTGTAAGGGAGTTAAAAAAGAAAGGAATATCTTTCATATTTATTTCGCACAAAATGCCGGAAATTTTTGAATACTGTGACGCTTACACGGTCTTCAGGAATGGTGAATATGTCGGCAGCGGAAAGATAGCAGACACGAATCCTGCCGAAGTAACAAAGCTCATGGTTGGACATGCTTCAGGCAGCGGGGATCTTTATCGTGAAAGAAAGAATGGTGAAGAAGTATTAAAGCTTGAAAATCTTTCGGGAAAAGGTTTCAAAAATATAAATATGTCGGTAAAAAAAGGAGAGATCGTTGGACTTACCGGACTTCAGGGTTCCGGAAGCAGCGAACTTCTGCAGAGCCTCTTCGGAGTATCGCCGATAACATCAGGTGAGATAAAGGTTAAGGGACAGGAGTATAAAAACCTCACGACCCATAAATCAATGAAAGCCGGAATCGGACTTCTTCCCGCAAACCGGAAGGAAAATTCTGTAATACCTGATATGACTATCGTAGAAAATATGTATCTTGCAGAACAGGTTTTATCAGCAGGACACTTTAACATAAATAAGAAAAAAGAAAAAGAGAATTATAATAGCTACAAAGAACAGATCAACATAAAGGCAGAATCGCCGGACGACGGAATTCTTTCGCTCAGCGGCGGAAACCAGCAGAAGGTATTTATGGCAAGATGGCTGAATACCGGTGCGGACATACTTCTTTTTGACAATCCTACCCAGGGGATAGATGTCGGTGCGAAAGAAGAGATTTATAAACTGATACTTAAGTTATCGGAGTCAGGAAAGACCATACTTGTAAATACTCTGGAGATTCCGGAGCTGCAGAAGGTTGCAGACAGATGTGTGATCTTCTACAACGGGGAGATCATTAAGACTCTGAAACATGATGAGATCGAAGAACACACAGTAATGATGTATTCCACAAATTCGTTGTCATCCTGAAAAAAGTGAAAATAGTATTTCAGAATGACGTAAATGCTTAAGTGAATGACATTGTGTGTGAACAAGTAACAAAATTCAATCAGATATAAAAAGGACAAAGACATGGATATGGCAATGGAGACAATAAAAAACAATAAAAAGAAAAATGTGCTGGGGTCTGTCTGGCATAATTACAGTTTCATATTTGTATTTTTCATAATATTCGCAGTATATGCGCTCACGAGCTCTGCAATGACCTGGAGCGCAACGATGAATATCTTAAGGCACTCAGCGGTTATCGGAATAGTATCTCTCGGAATGGGAATGGTCTGCCTCACAGGTGAGATCGACCTTTCAGCAGGCTCAACACTTGCACTTGTGAGCGGCTTTTCAGTAGTTGTATTTAATGCGACATCCGGAAACATGGTTCTCACAGCAGTATTCGCAATCGTATTCGGTGCCCTGCTCGGACTTATAAACGGTCTGCTTGTCGGTGCAGTAAAAATGCCTTCATTCATAGTAACTCTTGCTACCATGCTGATCTACAGATCGTTTTCACAGTATTTCTGTCAGCATATATCAAAGGAACTGATCGGCGGAGGAAGCTCGGTTTACAGGATGTCTAATAAATTCAGCGGCTATGATATCATGTATTCACTTGGAAATAACAAGATTGCGACAATTCCGATCGTTGGTATTCTCCTTATAATCTTCACAGCGGTTTTCGTATATATCCTTGAAGACACAAAATACGGCAAAAAGATTTACGCAACAGGCTCCAGCGAAAAGGGTGCTTTTATGACAGGTATCAACGTTAAGGCGATCAAGATGTCAGTTTTCGTGATCATGGGTGTTATGGTAGGCGTTGCTGCATATCTCTGGATCTGCATGAATGCATCAGCTGACCCGGCAACAACAGGTTCAAGCTACGAGATGTATGCTATCGCAGCAGTAGTTTTAGGCGGAATCGCAATGAGCGGCGGAAGAGGAAGAATGCTCGGTGTTCTTTTCGGATCACTTTCATATACAGTTATTGATAAGATAATTATTGCATTAAAGATGGATTCACTTATAAATAACGCGATAAAGGGTATAATACTTATAGTTGTAATTCTTATTCAGATCGCTGCACCGCAAATAAAAGAAAAACTCAAAAAATGACTGTGCCATAGCGAAGAATCTATATAAGGGGGCTAAATAATTTATGGATAAAATCAGAGTCGGCATAATAGGCTGCGGAGCAATATCCGTAAGGAGGCATCTGCCTGAGTACGCGGCACGTGAAGACGTGGAAATAGCCGCAATTTACAACCGCACAAGATCAAAGGCTGAAGAAGTTCAGCGCAAGTACGGAGGAGTTGTCTGTGACAGCATTGAGCAGCTTGTAAATATGGATATAGACGCTGTCAGCGTATGCACTTCTAATTCAAGGCATGCCCACGATGCGATACTTGCCCTTCAGGCGGGTAAGCATGTTCTCTGTGAAAAGCCTATGGATGTGGCGATTTATAAATGTATAGCCATGGTAGAAGAGGCTGAAAAGGCAGGAAAGCTTTTGATGATAGCGCAAAACCAGCGTTTTTCATCTGCTCATGTTAAAGCCAAAGAACTGATCGATGCCGGTGAAATAGGCAGGATAGTTTCTTTTGAAACAAAATTTGGCCATTCCGGACCGGAGCGCTGGACAGGCTCTGACGATACATGGTTCTTTAAAAAGACGGATGCCGGAATGGGAGCACTTGCAGATCTCGGTATCCACAAGACGGACCTTGTGCATTATCTGACAGGTGAAAGCATTACAGAGGTTTATGCTCATACGGCAACACTTGATAAAAAATATCCTGACGGAAATCCTATAGATGTGGAAGACAACGCCTGGTGTATCTATAAGCTTGCAAGCGGCGCAACAGGAACAATGCACGCAAGCTGGACTGATTATGGTCAGGAATATAATTCGATAATCATTCACGGCACTGAAGGTTCCATCAGATGCTATGATGACAGGGAATACAGCCTTATCGTTGAGAAAAGTGACGGCAGACAGAATTTCCTTTCGACGGAAAAAATGATGACAAACAGTGACCAGACGATAGGTACGGGCGAAAACCTGCATTCGGGTGTCATCGATGAATTTATTGAAAGTATCAAAAAAGAAAGGGCTTGCCGCTGTACAGGGGCAGAAGCACTTAAATCTATGAGGGTAATTTTTGCGGCGATGGCATCATCTGAGATCGGAAGGATGATAACCATTCCGGAGAATAGAGAATGACATTGCGTGTGAACAATAACACTCACAATATACCCAGGTCAACATATAAGTCATATAATTGTGCGGGCATGGCTGCAATCATCAGATCGGCAAGCTCCTCTGATGATTCCTCCATTCCGCCTAAGGCCCACTTCACTGTCATATAAATTGCGGCCTGACAGTACATTTCAACAAGCTTCCGGATTTTCCGCTCCGG
>CAJORC010000076.1 GCA_905236615.1 uncultured Lachnospiraceae bacterium | reverse complement strand
AAGATAATGACTTAACTCATGAGGAGCTCTTAAATAAAATGCTCGATGAGTACGAGATCGACAGAGAAACAGCGGATGCTGACTTAAAGGAATTTATCGAAAAGGCAGTTTCGGCAGGAGTTATATTAAAATGATGGAGCAGCCGGGCAATCGTGAGGATAAGATTGCTACAGACGAATGGATGCCGATTTACTTAAAAGGCATTGAAATGGGGCAGACCGTGAAACTGACACCTTTCGGTTTCAGCATGTATCCGCTTCTGGTGGGAGGCAGGGACAGCCTGCTCTTAAAAAAAATAGACAGGAAACTTAAGCGCGGCGATATATGTCTTTACCGCAGGGATAATGGCATATATGTTACGCATACCGTATATAAAGTTGACGACAAAGGTACATACTTTCTCGGAGAAAGCCAGCAGGATATTGAGGGACCTTTAAGGGATGATCAGATTCTTGCTCTGGCTGAAGGTTTTATCAGACGCGGTAAAGAGCACTCGTGCTATGAGAAAAGCTACAGATTCTTTCACGAAATCTGGCTCCGCTTAAGACCTTTTAGAATAAGATTGATAAAGATTTACCGACGTGTTTTTGGAAAGTCGGATATTTAAGGCTTTTAAGAAATATGAATAATTTGGCTAAAAGGGTAAGCATCATAATCCCCGCATATAATATAGAAGATTACATCGGAAACTGTCTTGACAGCGTTATTGCCCAGACTATGGATAAGTCAGATATGGAGATCATCGTTGTGGATGATGGCTCCACGGACGGAACTGCGGCAGTTATCGATGAATATGCAGGTAAATATGAATATATAAAAGCAATACATAAGAAGAATGAAGGAGTTTCCGCGGCGAGAAATGACGGAATTGCAGCGGCTTCGGGAGATTACATCTTTTTCTTCGATGGTGATGATTTCGAGGAAAAAGAGACCTGCGCGGAACTCACGGAAATTATAGAGAGGGAGTCGGCGGACGCTGTTATCTATGGATATCACAGATATGCCGACGGAGCAGTCTATGAGACAAACCTTCCAAGATTTGACAGGACTGTTTATGAAGGGGACAGCATCATAAAAGATGTCATGCCGGCATTTATCGGTCTTTCCAATGAGGATGTAAATAACTGGATCGCAGGAAAGCCCGATTCACTCTATGTTGAGAATCCGGCTCTTTGGAGAATCCTTTGCAAGAGAAGCATTATCACAGAGAACGGTCTCAAATTTGATACGACACTTAAAGTCGGTGAGGATACCTGCTTTATTTCGGAGTATTTAAGCTGCTGCAGCAAGGTTTACGTTCAGCAGAAGTGCTATTACTATCTTGTGACACGTTCCAGTTCGGCAATTTTCAGATACGAGAGAGAACCGCTTTCAAAGCTTGATGGAAAGAAAAGGCTTAATGATGCCAGAGAAAGGCTTGTGGACAGGGTAAAGAAACGGAAAGGTGTTGATATAACGGACACTTTTGCGGGAACAATAGTGATGTCGGTTATTGAGATGGCATTTCTCCTGTCAAGGAAGAATCCTAGAGTATCAAGGAAGGATCGCTATGCGGGATATAAAGGATTTGCAGAAGATCCAAGAGTAAAGAAACTTATCGGCAGATTTGAAGTCGGCAGCGGCTCTTTCGTAAAGCGCATGCCTTTTATACTTTTGAAAAAGGGATGCTTTGGCATGCTTTTTACTGCGGCTACAATACTTCATCTGATTGGATATGAATTTAAAAGATGATTTAAGTATATAACAAATTGCATAAATGTGTTACAATGATGTTGGTTTTTTAGTAACTTATCTACAATGGAGAATACTATTAGGAGGATTTTACTATGGCCAACAAGTATGCGGGAACACAGACTGAGAAAAACCTGCTGGAGGCATTTGCAGGGGAGTCACAGGCAAGGAACAAGTACAGTTACTTTGCATCGAAAGCTAAAAAGGAAGGTTATGAGCAGATCGCAGCCCTGTTTTTGAAGACTGCTGATAATGAAAAAGAGCATGCAAAGATGTGGTTCAAGGAACTTGAGGGAATTGGTGATACGAAGGCTAACCTTGCCGCTGCCGCTGATGGTGAGAACTACGAGTGGACAGATATGTATGAAGGCTTTGCCAAAACTGCTGAAGAAGAGGGCTTTAAGGAGCTTGCAGAGAAGTTCAGACTGGTTGCTGCAATAGAGAAGCATCATGAAGAAAGATACCGCGCGCTCCTGAAGAATGTTGAGACAGCACAGGTATTTGAGAAGAGCGAAGTCAAGGTTTGGGAGTGCCGCAACTGTGGTCACATCGTTGTCGGAACCAAGGCACCTGATATCTGCCCGACCTGTGCTCATCCGCAGAGCTATTTCGAAGTTAATGCAGAAAATTATTAATTGAAACTGTAATAAGGTCATGTTTATTAATGCCCGAGGCACTGTATACAGATGCTTCGGGCATTTTGACCTTCTTGACACATTTCCTTTTCATATATAAAATAGTTAAGTTATGAATGATATGAAAGGATTTTATTAATATAATGAAGGTTTCAGTTACTGATTCATCAAAAAAATGTCTGGGATGGGTAAAAAACATTCTTTTATTATTGATTATTCCATTCCTGAGTTTCTATTGTATGGAGTATTTCATACGTGATCCATGGGATGAGAAGTGGGGGATTAAATTATCGCTTCTGATCATAAATGCGTTATTTTTTGAGATTTTTAATCTGTTGCTTTTGTTTTTAACCGGACGTCTCAGATGGTCGCTCAGGATAGAAGCGGTTCTTATGTGCTTTTTAGGGCTTCTGGAGTATTATGTTCAGAGATTCAGGGGAAAGCCGATCCTGCCATGGGACATTTTTTCAGTGAGCACAGCCGCAAGCGTGGCGAATAATTATGATTACAGTCTTGATAAAAGGGCAATAACGGCACTGATATGTTTTCTGGTGATAATCGTGATCGCACAGTTTGCCGATCTGAAGATCACAGGAATAAAGGAGAATAAGAAAGCTCTTGCGATCAGGGCTGCAGGAGTAGTGCTTTCGATAATTCTTATCTTTCCTTATGCTAAATTCTGTCAGGCCGAGTCAACGATCAAGAAATACAAGGTTTATGACAAGCTTTTCACTCCTACGACAATGACATGGAGAGATGGTGTTGCCTTTGCTTTTATTTATGAATTACAGTTTATGCAGGTTCAGACGCCGGCAGGGTATTCACAGGCAGAGGAGAAGAAGATACTTGACGGTTATTCAGATCTGCCGTTGGACTACGATATGAACGATCTTCCTAACATTATCGTTGTTATGAATGAGGCGTTTGCTGATCCTCAGGTGCTGGCACCGTTTACGACAAACGAAGATTATATGCCGTTTATCCATTCGCTTCAGAACAATGCGGAGAATACCATCAGCGGATACATGAATACGTCCATAGTTGGCGGAAATACACCCAATACGGAATTTGAGTTCCTGACCGGAAATTCACTGGCATTTCTGCCTGAGGGATGTATACCTTATCAGCAGTTTGTAAATTCAAAAACTGATTCTATGGCGAATTATCTGAAAAGTCTCGGTTATAATACGCTTGCCATGCATCCGTATAAAGCGACAGGATGGGACAGGGACAGGGTTTATCCGCTTTTGGGATTTGATGATATGCATTTCCTTGATTATTTTGAAAGCAGGAACCCTAAGTACATAAGAGACTATATTTCGGATGAAAGTCTTTATAAACAGATAGAAGAGGAATTTGAGAAAAATAATGAGAATTCCGATGCACCATTTTTCTCATTCAATGTCACAATGCAGAATCATTCGGAATATTCGGGAGAATTTGATAATTTCAAGCCGGATATAACGATTGATGGCATAGAAGGCGATAAGCTTATCACCAGATATCTTTCGCTTGAGAAGATTTCGGACGCAGCGTTTAAGGATATGGTAGAATATTTTAAGAATGTTGATGAAAAGACAATTATAGTCTTTTTCGGAGACCACCAGCCTACGGATTATGTTGTTGAGCCTGTTTGGAATCTTGCAGGTAAAAAGGGCAGTGATCTGAATTTCAAAGAAACTACCGATCGTTATCGCGTTCCTTTTATAATATGGGCGAACTATGATATAGAAGAAAGAAGCGGAGTGGAGATCAGTGCCAACTACCTTGGAAATCTGACGCTGACTGCGGCAGGTGTCCCGCTTGATCCTTACAGACGGTTCTTAAATGATTTTTCAAAAAAATACCCTGTTGTAAGCTCAATACATGTGACAGATTCTGAGGGTAATGACGGATCGGTCAAGGAGACAGGTTCCGACGGAAGTCTTACGGAATATGAAAAGATGCAGTATTATGAGCTTTTCAATGACAAGGATGATTATGAATAAGATAGACAAAGAGACACGAAAATTTTATATTATCTCCTTTATTCTGCCGTTTGCTGCAACCATGCTGCTTTTTATTATCAGCGGCATCTATCCTTTCGGAGATAAGACATTTCTGAGGAAAGACTTTTATCAGCAGTATACACCGTTTTTCTATGAGTTCTATAATAAGCTGAAGAGCGGGGATTCTCTGTTCTATTCATGGAAATCTGGAATAGGTGCGAATTTTCTGGCGATATATGTATATTATCTGGCGAGTCCTTTCAACTTTCTGAGTCTGCTTCTGCCTGAGAAATATATCCTGGAGTTTATGAGCTACATGGTGGTCTTAAAGACCGGATTTATGGGCCTGACTTTTTCGCATTATCTCAGACGGCATTTTGAAAGGACTGATTACGCGATACCCCTTTTCGGAATGGCCTACGCTTTCAGCGGCTTCATGGCAGCTTATAACTGGAACGTGATGTGGATGGATGTGCTTGTGCTTGCGCCGCTTGTTATTTTAGGACTTGAGTATATCCATTCGGGGAAAAAGCCTTACCTTTACTGCATAGCACTTGCACTTTCAATCTATACGAATTATTACCTTTCCATAATGCTCTGCATGTATCTGGTGATATATTATCTTGTTCTTACAATAAAAAAAGGCTTCAGATTCGGAAGCCTCTGGCGATTTGGATGGTATTCGCTTATTTCCGGAGCTTTTGGCGCGGTACTGATGCTTCCGGAACTTGCAGCTTTGCAGTTTACTTCATTTACAAGTTCCAAGTTTCCGACTGAAAGAATATTTTACATGAAAATTCCGGAGATATTCGGGCGTCATCTGATCGCTGTTGCGACGGAAACGGGTCTTGACCACTGGCCGAACATTTACTGCGGACTTTTTTCGGTATTTCTCCTAAGCCTTTATTTTGCGACAAGGAAGGTTTCACTTAAAGATAAGATCGTTGATATATTTGTAATTGCTTTCTTTATTTTAAGCTATAACTTAAATCAGCTGAACTATATCTGGCATGGCCTGAATTATCCGGATTCGCTTCCTGCAAGACAGTCATATCTATATATTTTGTTCCTGCTGACGCTTGCATATCAGGGATTTATTCATATAAGGGATGCCGGGAAGATTGCTTATTACACATCAATGGTTCTTGCAGCGGCAGGTATTTTTGTGATTCTGGTCGTGGACAAGGATGATGCGCTGAATAAAGATACACTCATTTTCAATATCAGTTTTGCGGTTGCGTGGTTTGTATTTTTCATGATATACCGCGAAATGAAGAAATGGGATAAAGATCTGAAACTAAGCTATGTCGTAATACTGGTGTGTATGGCAGCGGAACTTACTGCAAATCAGTTTTATACAAATGGTCATTCGATTTCAAGAACTGACTATTTCAGATCGTTTGAAGCATACAGAGAGTTGAACGAAACGGTTAAAAAGCTGAATGAGGCAGCGGATAACCCATTGGGACGTGTGGATGAGATTAAGAGAAAGATCCGCAATAATTCCTTAATGATAGGATTTTCCTCGTTATCGTGCTTCTCGTCAACTAATAACGGTCTTATAAAGAAGTATTGTGACCGCTACGGATTGCAGAACAGCAGGGTGTTTTACTTAAATGAAGGAGTGACACCTGTTTCGGCAGCTATGATGGGACAGCACTACACGCTTGTGCCTGCGAATGCAAGCTGGAGTGCCGATGATATTGCGGATAAGATTTCTTCCTCAGAAGGGGCTGAACTTTATGCATTAAAGTACACACTTCCGGCAGGATATGTGCTTCACACGGATGCGGATGAACTGTTTTCACCGACAGAGGATTGCAGCGAAATCATCAAGGGTGAAAAAACAGGATTCGGATATGGTTCAAATCCGCTGAATCTTGAGAATGACTTTCTATATGAACTTGGAATTAATGAAAAGGCATTTGAACTGACGGAACATATTGAAAAGGAAGATGCCAAGACAGCAGGAATCAGTTTTGGTGAGGATGAGCATCTTTATATCTATGACAGTAGTAAAACACCGTCTGATGTAAAAGTTAGTTTCTCCGACGGCAGCAGTGAGCTTACCTATGCATCTAAGAAGTATAAGTATGTACTCGATCTCGGCTATCATAAAAAGGGTACGTCGGTTACCTTTAAGATGTCTGAGGGAAAGTCAGGCAAGTATGATTTTAAGATTTACAGGCTGAATACGGCTACCGTTCAGAAATTTACCGATATGATAAATTCTTCGGAAAAGCTTACGGGTATTGAGGTGACGGACAGCGGCCTTAAGGGAGAGATCGATATGAATTCTGATGGGCATCTGGTTTTACAGATACCTTATGAGAATGGATGGACCTTTAAAATTGATGGCAAAGAAACAGAAATAGAAACGTTTGACAGTCTTTATATAAGTACGTTTCTTAAAGAGGGACATCACAGTGTTGAGGTAAGCTTTTTCCCGAAAGGATTTAAGGAAGGTCTGATAATCAGTATAGTGTCGGTAATTCTGATTGCCCTTTCATTCTTTTTTGAAAGCAGGTTCGGACGAAGCCTTGCCGCAGCCGTTTCACCTATTTCCCAGCCTTTTGACGAGCTGGAGGAGCTTAAAGCCCTTCATGAGCTTGAAAAGGAACGGGAACGCGAAAGAGAGCGTGAACGTGAAAAAGAGGAAGAGGAACGGGAGAAGAATAAAGAGAAAGACAAGGACAAAGATAAAAAAGAAGATGATGTTCCCGGTGATCTGGTCGGGGTATGAGTGAGAAAACTGCTGCTGAAAGGCGGCAGTTTTTCTATGTCCGGCTAATGGCTTGACATTGATATTGAATTAAGTTATCCTTTTAAGGCAAATATTTGCATAAGCACCGCGGTGCAGTCGCAGCCGGATTCCCGGCAAAATTCCAAGAAGAATATAAATGGATATATACACTTGAAATGAATATTGATTTCACGTCTTTTAGTGTTACAATGAAAGGAGAAATAGAAATTATTTAACGCACCGTGAGCAAGAAATCCCCCACCTCTAAAGGTGGTGGGATGAATTGCGGAAACCACGGTGCTTTTTTGTATTCTT